>JAUSKS010000153.1 GCA_030646595.1 Gallionellaceae bacterium
CCCCCCCAGCTTGGCCGCTGCTAGTACCGGTAAAATACATCCCATTATTGCTGCCGGAAATTGTAGCTCCCGTGTTGTTGGTAATTCCTGTGGTTGTCCCCCCACCTCCACCAAAATAAATGCCATCGGTGCCCCCTGAAATTGTGCCATCATTAGTAATACCAGCAATAATATTGCTGGAAGTAGCTTCGATACCATAAGTTTGGCCGGAAATGGTGCTCCCCGTATTATTGAGTATGGTTCCCGATTGTGCGTCGCCCTGTAAATAGATGCCCGCAGCAACCGTATTTGAAATAATGCCGGAATTGGTGATAGTACCGGCAATAATCGGGGCAGTGGCAGTACCAATAATGGTTATAGCACCGCTACCCACATTTACAGTAATCTCGCCTGGGGCTGTATTCACTGCCACGCTATCGCCTGTGAGTAAACCACACGCCGTAGCTTCACTCGAAGAAATAGTATTTATCCCACTATTGGAACATGAGCCTGTTCCCGCCCATGTGTTAGCCACCATGGATAAACATGCAGCTGTAACCGCTTGCGCTAAAACCTTACGTTTGAATTTGTAGTGAGGGGGCATCCGAATCTTTCTGATTGCTGTACAGTTATTGGTAAAATTTACAAGTGATGGGGTTTTCCTCCATCATTGGCTTAACTGGACAGATTTTAGCATGACCCTCCTATAATGAATGACAGCAATATCCAAAGCTTCAATATGACCCTGCCTCAAGCCATGGCCGAAGCCGCACGCCTGGAAGCAGCCGGGCAAATGTCTGATGCAGAGGCGATGTATCGAAAAATGCTGGCTGCCTCGCCTGATTTCCACCCGGCTTACCATGCCTTGGGTTTGCTTGCCTATCAATACGGAAAATTAGCGCTGGCGGCCGAGTTAACGGCTAAAGCCATTGCGCTGAATAGCACAGTAGGCATGTATCAGCGCAATTTTGGAGAAATGTGTCGCCGCCTGGGGCGACTGGATGAAGCAATTGCAGCAGGCAAGCGCGCGGTGCAACTGACGCCTGAAGATGCAGATGCACACTATAACCTGGGCTTGGCGCTAGCTGAGCAGAAAGAATACAACGCAGCCATATCTTATTATCGTTGCGCATTGGCACTCAAACCGGACTATGGTTTGGTATGGAACAATTTAGGTTCGGCACTGGAATTGATGGGTGATAAGCCAGCCGCTGAAAAGGCTTACGTCAAAGCGGTGGCGATTAATCCTAAGCATAGCGAAGCACAAAATAATCTGGGTGCAATTTACAGCGAGCAAGGCAAGCTGGATCAAGCTTGCGCCTGTTTTAATGCGGCTATCGCAGCGCGTCCCAGCTTTGCTGAAGCCCATTTCAATCTATCTACCTTAAAAACGTACACCACCAGTGACCCGCATTTCATCATGCTGGAAACATTGTCTGAGGTAGCGGAATCATTGCCTATTGAGATGCGCATGCGGTTGAATTTTGCATTAGGAAAAGCACGCGAAGATGTGGGTGATTATGATCGCTCCTTTGCTGCCTATGCGCAGGGTAACCGCTTGCATTTTTCTTTGCACCCGGTGGATGAAACTCAGGCAGATATTTACCGGGGCAAAATCATATCCACTTTCACCGAGCAATTTTTTAAACAGCATGCACCTAGCACGACACCCAGTAATAAAGTGCCTGTATTTATTGTGGGCATGCCGCGTTCTGGCACCACACTGATCGAACAGATTTTATCCAGCCATCCAGCTGTGTTCGGTGCGGGTGAATTGATGGATTTGAATGAGGTGATCACGCAAGCACCCCAGTCTGCAAGCGGACACCATTTCACCGAATGGTGTTTAAATGTATCGCCAGACGAACTGGCCATGCTGGGCCGGCAGTATGAGCAACGGGTATGGAAGCTGGCACCCGACAAGGCCATCATTACCGATAAAATGCCCGGTAATTTTTCCTTGATCGGCATGATTCACCAGATGTTGCCCCATGCAAAAATTATCCATGCCATGCGCGACCCCATGGATTCCTGTTTTTCATGCTACTCGCGGCTATTTAACGACAGCATGGATTTTGCCTATGATTTGGGAACCCTGGGACGTTATTACGTGCGCTATAGACAGATGATGCAACATTGGCATGCTGTGCTGCCTGCGGGCACCATTCTTGATGTGCATTATGAAGAAGTCGTTGCCGACATGCCGCAACAAACCCGGCGCATGCTGGATTATATCGGCCTGCCCTGGGATGAAGCCTGTCTTTCCTTTCACCGTAACCAACGTCTGGTAAAAACGGCCAGCGTGGCGCAGGTGCGCAAACCAATTTATACCACCTCAGTTGCACGCTGGGAAAAATTCCGCGCGCACCTTTCTCCATTACTGGAAATTGTCCAGAATTATCGCCACTCCCCGCTATACAAGTAATTGATCACAGGGCAATACGGGGGTATCCCCTACCGTATTTACAAGCATATTGCCGATTATCCAAAAGATTCGACCTTTCATCTTTTACGCATTGACTCTACCTGAGCCATTCAATATTCTGCGCCCACTTGGCAAACTTATCGAAAGGTAAGGACGCAAAGTCACCGGCCTAAAGGAGACTATGGTAGCGGGACCGCGATACGGACGTTCGTCCGTATGCATACTCTGCTTACTCCTGCGCTATTTTTCAAATCTTGAAAAAAGGAGAGCAACATGAACAGATTAATCTTGGCTTTAGCAGTATGTGTACTCAGCGGCACAATGTCAGGTTGCGGCGGGGGCGGCGGAACAAGCTCCAGTACAACCTCCGTTACCGGTGTCGCTACGCCCGGTACCATCTCCGTAGTCACTGCAAATTAAGGGGGCTGTCATGAAAACAATTAAATTTCACCAAATTGCGATTCTGGCTTGCACACTGGTGCTCAGCGCAACTGCCTGGGCAACCCCTTCCAGCAGCTCTCCTTATGTTACCGACCCGCAGAATGAATATGTGCAAGATGCCACTTCGGAAGTAATTGGCAGTGTCAATATGGTGTTGTGCATTATGCATGCCATGAATGTGAATGACAGTGGCATGCTTAATGTTGGCCCATATATTGCCCTCATAGACATGAACAAGTGTGAGTCCCATGGTTCTGGTGGTTCTACAGGTGGCTCTTCTGGAGCCAGCTCTTCAACCAACTATATGACGGCGGTAATCGACGCTACTCGTGCCAGCAACACTGCTCCCATGGTTGGAAATGTCTGGATGTCCATGACTCAGATGGGCCAAGTAATGAACATCTTTGTCAAGGTAAGCGCCAGCCAGTCTCCAACAGATGTACCTCCTTATGGCGTGTTTCGCGTAGACTTCATAGGCAAGGATGCTCTCGGTACTGTACAGTTCAACGGCTTCATCGATTCTGCCGCAGGGACTCTGCAATATTACGAGACGGGTTCCAATTCACCTGATGTTGCCATGACCATGACCGCCAATAGCACGACTTCTGGCAGCGGTACCATGGCAGTTGGTGGCATGTCTTCCACCACCTTTAATTTTAATTACAACTCCAGCTATTTTCGGCGCAGCGACGGCACCAACGATCAGTGTTTTGATCGTTTGAAAGCCAATGCCAACCGATCCGTCTGGCGTTTGGGAACTTACAATGCCGATGATGGTAGTCGGGTAGATCAGGCCAACCCAAGTTTTCCAACCACTGCCACTTATTCAGGTAGTTCTTATTATGGTTATGCCGGTTACTATGGGTTAAATTTCCAAGGACTGGATCTCAACCTTATAGCTGACGCCAGCCCGATTACTGGACTGGTTGTTACCGATCAGCGTCCTGGCAATAGCACGACCTATAATTTATCCAAGGTCGGTGGCAAATTAACCAAATGGACAAAAAATGCAACGACGCTCTCTGCAATGGATGGCATCCCTTTCAGTTTCTACGGCGACCTGTCTGGTCTAACGGATAACGGGGCGGTCACAGGTTTTGGGAACTGGCAAATGCAGTGGAACAACACAGCGGCAAATTTTACCGTGATCGGTACGCAAAGCTGTGGCCCCGGTGGTTGTGTGCTCACCGCACTCTCTCCAGTTGCAACAGTCAATGCCAATGCTTTTAATAGCCTCCCCATATCGGGTTGGTCTGATTCATTTGGCGGCAACATTGACATCCCCTCTACTGGGGCAGCGCATGGCGGCACTGATACCGTGAATTACTTCAGTCAATCTGCTGTTATTCCTGGATCAGGCTCAGCACCCACCGCTTTGTATTGCCTGAGCAATTGCCCGGATGCAACCTCAGTTGCCGCAGCCAATGCCTACACCACTGGTACAGCGCCTACACCATTCGGAGGCTCTACTGCCATGCAGTGGTTCTCGGCTCCCAACAGCGGCAGCACAGTCAGCTACACCTTTGATGGTAGTGGATTAAAAAATGGTAGTACAGCAATGATCATCAGCAACGCCGCTTTTTTCGATGCCAGCCCCATGTATCAATATGGGATCATGACTGGCCGCTTGTTCGATACCGCGTTTGCAACCTGCGGTAGCGGTGTGTGTGAACCAAGCTCGCCCTCGGTCTACTATACGTGGTCTACCGGTACTGGCCAGTGGAACCAATCCATGTGGCTGACCAAAACCACTGATAGCAGTGTAGTCGCGTTTGATCCACCGCAAAACATCGCTTACACCGTGCCTAGCGGAACGGCTTATGGTAGCTGGGCAGGGAAAACCATACAGTTGCAGTTCAATGGTTTCGGCAATCTGTATGGCATTCCTGGTTATTGTGTAAGTCCGGTGGATAACAGCCCGGCAGACTGCTCTACAGCCAGCACTCGTTATGTACCGATGTTCTCCATACCTGACGGTGCCACCATGACGTTAAATAGCACACCCTTAATCGTCAAGGCTCTGGATGCAGAAATACGGCTACAGGACCTGGGCCCAGGTGCTGCACAATGTTCCAGCATGTCATTTTCTCCCTTGACACCGCCCACTGGTGGCACACATGACATGAGCGATCCATCTGACGCCTTTTACCTCGGAGTTAAGCCTACTGTTACGGCCAGCCCCAAGGTCATTGACGGTATTGTTCAGTAACCCGGTTCAAAGAGCACAAAAAAAAGCGCGGCTAGTCCGCGCTTTTTTTATAACTGCTTGCAATAAAATATCTGCAATAACCCGGTAGTTAAAATAACTGCTTGAAATTAAGCGAGACCATATGATTGGTATAGCCTGATCTGCCTTCTATATCATAATTGGCCTGAAAGGCCCTGCTATTGGCTTGTTCCGCTTCATAACCCACACCAGCACGAATCAAAGTAGCTGACGGCTTGATACCTTGAGTCACAAAAGTGGACCCACCACCTACAAAAGTAGAAGTAATCGACGATTGCTTGGCTTTGGTGTCGTATCCTACATTCAAGTGGCCAGTTAATTTTGATTGGTCGTTCAGCTTATACCCCGCCTTACTTCCTGCTGAGATAATAAGCGCAGTCTGGGTCAGCTTGCCATTATTAAGGGCAAGTGGACTGCCGCTTTCGGTATAACCATTCACTTTGACGCGCGCATACTCCAACCCCAAGGCAGGAGTAAGCGAGGTCTTGGAGTTGACCTGATGCAGACGCTCCAATTCTGCACTGAACAACATATGGGCGCTGTTATAGCGGCCACTGGCCACGCCACCAAGAACATCCCGGGTACTGTTATTGCGGTTAGTTCCCAGGCCAAATTGCAAGTTCAAGGCGGTAACATCGTTGATACGATCCGAACCGTATACTGCGATTTGATAAGTTTTGATATCCACTTTTTGTGTATCGCTACTATTTTTTACCTTGCTATTGGCATAAGCCAGCGCCGTGCCTATTCTCCATTGCTTGGAAACTTTCTGGTCTGCACCCACCATCAATCCATAGCTATTTGCCTTGTAGCCAGGCAGCCCATTACGATCATTTTGTTTGGGGCGGGCGGCAAAAGGTTTGATCCAGCCGATGCGGTCTTTCTTTACCCCATCGCCAGAGGACAAACCATTAGCACTGCGCATTTGTTCATTCACTACATTCATCGAGCCACTGTGCAGCACGTCCAGAGTGGCAGCACCACTTGCCAGTTCCGGGGATAAGGAATGTAAAGCAGTTGCCACTTCGGCTGCACTGCCGAGCGAGGTCAGGCTGTCAAGTTCTGTCGTAATGGCATTGGGATTGGCTGCCAGCATACTATCCAGGGCAGTGGCAATACTCGACATCGCCGTTCCCGCTGCCGCAGTCTCAAAAGTAGTAAGTCCTGTACTCGTTGCAGTCAGGTCAATATGGCTAGCTCCATCATCCTGAGCACTAAATTGCCAGGCTAGACTGTTGTCCGTTACATGATAGCTACTGACTGGTACTAATGTTGTTGCGCTAACCACATTATCCAGCACGTCATTATTTGCCAGCGTATTAGTGGGCGCGACTTTCACAGATAATTTATTACTGGCTGAAAAATCCGCAGTACCACCGACCGTCAGCTTGTTGTAATTGGTGCTGCTGCCCGCTCCGATTTGCAATATGCCATTTCCGCTCTGACTATAATTTCCGCCTATGGCGCTGGTACCGCCGGTGCTGTCAGCAATAGACAATAAACCGCTATTGCTCATGTTAATGGTGCCGCCCAAATTAAGCATGCCACTCAAGGACCCGCTATTGATGACGTTGCCCGTCCCGCTCCCGGCTGAAATCGAATAGGCGCTGGTGTCTGTTCCACTTGCAACAATGGTTCCGCTATTGGTGATGGTCGAACCCGCATCCACAGAGGTGGCTCTTATGCCGACTGCAGAACCCGACCCGCCGGTTGTTATCGCGCTTGCGGTGATATGGCCGCTGTTGTTAATGCTGGACGTCACCATATTACTGGCATCAATGCCATAGGCAAAAGCATTGTTTAATCCCGTGGCGGTAGCACTCACCGTGCCACTGTTGGTAATGCTTGCTCCGCTGCTCATATTGCCCAGATGGATGCCTGAAGCATAAGCACCTCCAGTAGCATTATTAGCCGTAGCGCTGATGGTACCGCTATTAACCAAAGAAGTAGACAGGTTGCCTTGCACATAAATACCCAGTGCAGAAGCACTGCCAGCCGAATGTGCATCAGCCGCAATAGTGCCACTATTATTTAATGAGCCGGACAGATCACCCCCAACGTAGACACCGTAGGCGCGTGCCATAGTAGTGGCCATGGTGGATACACCATTGATGACACCGCTGATGGTACCGGTGTTGGTCAAGCCCCCACTCAAAGCACCAGAAACCGTCACGCCTGCACCATAGAAAGCTGACGTTACGGCTTCGATGCGCCCGTGATTGGTCAGGCTACCATCCAATGCACCCGCATACAGCAAAGCGGTATTGGAAACAGCAGAGATTATGCCACCAGACTGATTGATAATAGTTGTCCCTGTCGCCGCTGCATCGACCCTGATCGCATTGACTCCACCGTTAACAGCAATCGTTCCACTGTTATTGATGCTAACGCCAGTGGCCAAATTATCTACCGAAATTGCAGGAGCAGTAGCAGTCGATAAATTGATTGCGCCGCTCGCAGAGATCGTAGTGGAGCCCGTAGCCGACATGCTGCACGGAGCTGTTAAAACGCTGGTGATATTGGCATCACACGCGGCGAATACCGTAGGTGCGCAAAGCGCAGCAATGGCCATCGTGACGGCACTGTTTATAACGGTATAGCTCCAGCGTGGTAAACGATGGTTGGTTTTATGTACATTTTTCATTTGGATATTCCTTTCGGTCGTGTTTAGAAGAGTAAATCACCAAACTTGCGGTTGATTGATTGATGCACATGACCAACGATCAACTTAAGCTGAGCCATACTTTCTCACCATAGAGGAGGAAATTCTGTACGCTATCGAACACATAAATAGAAAAATATTGCAGGAGATAAAGCAGCCTCGTGCGACCTTTTTGTACCGAGGAGAGGAGATAAAACAGTGGGCTACAGGTATATGGATTTCACCAGCGAGACAGATCTGGCCACTGTTCTACCCAGCAGCAGACATGGTCAAAGCCTTCGATGACCCGCAGTTGCGCCCGGTTATTTTTGGGGAAGCGGGCCAAGTACGATGCAACAATTTCGCGCGTGACGATGTCATCCTCTGCGCCAACAAAATGTATCTGCGGTATAGCAGCCAATGCCTGCCATCGATCCGCCGGGTTAAGCGAGCCAGTCAAAGGCGTCACATGATGATGGTGCGTCCACGCTGCATGATCGAGATTCCCTGCTACCGTCACCAGACGTACTACATCTGCACGTTGTGCGGCCACCAGCGCAGCAATTGCAGCGCCGCCGGAATAACCAACCAGCACAATTTTATTGGCCTGGAAACGGCGTTTTAATTGCTCGATTGCCTGATCCGTCGCAGCTACCACCTCAGCAGCAAACCGCCGGTCGGTCCACCATGTTGCTGCGCAGTTGTGCTGGTCATTACCGGTGACGTATTGGCAGGGCCGTGCCAGATAAGCGGCAGCCCCTTGCGGGTGACGCAATGCCAGTTGCAAAGCCAAGGGACGCAATGGAGTGGGATCCAAAGAAACTTGTGACTGGCTGAGCCAAGCCAAACCATCGCCTTCAATATAGATGGTCAACAACTCATCCTGATGCACATTCTGTGGAATGAAACCGGCCAGCACAAAGGGGGTGGTCGTCATCAGACGTATACTTTGCCAGCCTGCGGCGTGAGCCATATTCTCAGCAGATTGACGGCGTAGTTCGGGTGAGGCAATACTGGCACAACCAACAAGAGTGAGCAGGAACAAACCCACCAGTCCACGGTTTGTTCTCACCTTACCAAGTCACCTAATGCCTCCAGCAAAGGGCCCAGATGTGCTTCATATTTACGCCAACGCTCCAGTGAGGAATGATAGATCGGTTGCCGTACCTGAGTAACGCTGGCAGTGCGGATGTTGCGCTCGGTTTTGTGGGATTCCAGACAAGCATCATGCCACTCCAGGCCGCAATATTGGAGCAATGCACGAGCCTGGTTCTCGTTATCGGTGACCAGATTTTCATATTGCACTTCATAAAAAGAACCAGCGGGTAACACACTGCGCCAGTGCTCCATCAGTTGTGCATAGTTGCGGTAGTAATCGCCAATTTCGCGCAAGTCATAGCTCTGGTTCTGGCTTTTATTGAACAAGCGGGTGAAACATGACAGGCAAGTATCCACCGGGTTGCGCTGGACATGAATAATTTTGGCATGTGGCAACATCAGGTGGATGAGGCCAACGCAATTAAAATTAGCTGGCATTTTGTCGGTGATATATTGCGCACCCGGCTGACGTGCCTGCAAACCCGACACATATTGTTCGCCCAGTGCAGTCAACTCCGTCGGCGTGATGTTGGCAAGCGACCAGGGATAACCTGCGCTCGCTTCCGCCCGGGGATGGTTGGCCAGTTGCAACAGGTCATGCAGTTCGCCCGCCCCATATACCTGTGGATGGCTGGCGATAATCTGTTCGGTCAGGGTGGTGCCGGAACGCGGCATGCCCAATATAAAGATGGGTAAGGTGGAAGGGCAAGCACTGCTGCGCAGACTGTCTATTTTTTGACGGCTGAAAAATTCGCGGATGTTGTGGCACATCTGCTCATTCTCCGCCGCGTTGTAGTGAATACGCTTGCGTTTCAGGCGACAGCCTTGCAGATAATGGGCAAAGGCCAGATCATATTGCCCGGTATCGTCATAACATTTTCCCAAAGCAAAGTGCAGGGGCAATGCTTTGGTTTCCATTTGCGGGTCTAACTGCTCTGCGGCAGCAATCAGCGCAGCCATATTGCCATCATCCGGTTTAGCCTTTTTAACTTGCGCCAATGACAAACGTGCGCCCAGATTATCGGTATCCAGATGCAACACATGACGAAAGCTGGCTTCTGCTTCATCCAGCTTACCCTGTTCCATAAACAAATGACCTTGGCCCAAATGTGCGCCTAACAGATCAGGCTCTAGCTGTAAGGCTTGCGCATACGCTTGATGCGCTTTGTCTGCAAATCCGGCTTCGCCATAAATTCCGCCCAGCAAGCTGTGTACCCCGGCTTTGCTGGCATCCAATGCCAGTGCCTGGTGAGCCAGCGCCTCAGCTTCCTGTAGCTTTGATTGTTCCTGATAAAGCCGAGCCAAGCCCTGATAGGCTTCCACATAATCCGGTTTGAGCGCGAGCGCACGCTGAAAACCCGCAACAGCCTGATCAAATTTCTCCAGTGATAAAAAAGCAGTAGCGATATTGCAATGCGCCTCGGCATAACCCGGACTGACCTGAATTGCAGTAAGCAGGAATTTGATCGCTTCTTCCGGTTGCTCAGTCTCGGTAAGTACTGCCCCCAGATTATTGAGCGACTCTGGATGTTGTGGTGCCAGTGCCAGCACTTGCCGATAAAAATCGATCGCACCATGCTTGTCTTTACGATCGCGCCGGATGCTGCCCATATTATTCAGCGCCGTCACCAATTTTGGATTCAAGGCCAAGGCACGCTGCTGGCAAGCTTCTGCCTGGTCCAACTCCTTGCGATCATAATAAGCGATGCCCAAATTACTGTGTGCAATAGCCGAATGCGGATCAAGTGCCACTGCCTGCTCGCCATGGGCTACCGCTTCATCCCATCGTTTCAACAAGCGGCACATCTCTCCCAGATTGGAATGAAATTGTCCTGCTGTGGGTAAATTTATGATGGCCTGACGAATAAGCTGTATAGCTTGTTCGGTATTATTCATTTGATGGGCAATAACCCCTGACAGATGCAATGCATGCGCATGATTGGGGCGTAGTTGCAAAATCTGCCGCAGCAGTATTTCTGCATGTTGCAATTGACCTGCTGCATAATGACGCTCGGCCTGCTGCCAAGCCTGCTCAATGGTGAATTGCGGGGGAGCGGCAAGCGGCCCTGGCGTAGCAGGATGTAATGAAGAAGGTTTATGAACC
This sequence comes from Gallionellaceae bacterium, assembly GCA_030646595.1. Classification (GTDB taxonomy): domain Bacteria; phylum Pseudomonadota; class Gammaproteobacteria; order Burkholderiales; family Gallionellaceae; genus Nitrotoga. The sequence continues at coordinate 10,916 of JAUSKS010000153.1, forward strand.
ATGAGCAATCAAACCCATGCACTATTAACTAAGTCAGGGGCGCCAATACACTGCGCTGGACATGCCATTTTATAATTTCCTGCACGGCATCCGGCAAGGGAGTAGCACTCGTGTCAATCACCAAATCGGGGTGCAATGGCTCCTGATAAGGCGAGGAGATGCCGGTAAATTCAGCAATCAAACCTTGCCGCGCTTTTTTATACAATCCCTTCACGTCGCGCTGTTCACATACTTCCAGGGGGCAACGACAATAAATTTCGCAAAAATTTTCGCTGCCGATTAAATGCTTGGCGCGCTCTCTATCTTCCACAAACGGGGCAATGAACGCGCAAATCACGATTACCCCGGCTTCGACAAACAAATTGGAAACTTCACTGATGCGGCGGATATTTTCTATCCTGTCCTGGGCCGAGAATCCCAAATCCGCACATAAGCCATGCCGCACATTATCGCCGTCCAGTACAAAAGTCCGGCATCCCATTTGATGCAGTGATTCTTCCAGTGCATGTCCCAAAGTAGATTTGCCCGAACCGGATAACCCGGTCAGCCAGATGACTGCGCCACGATGTCCGTTTTGTAATTCACGCCGCGCCCGGGTAACGGTCGCAGCATGGCGGACAATATTGGCTGGCAAGGGAGGGGTGCTTATAGTCATGTGCATAAACTCATATTAATATAACGTGCTTTACTGTTTACTCGGCTGCCAGCTAATCACCACCCCGGCTTCTTCGGGCTGTGCCTGATAAGTGCAAGCCATTGCGATGGTGGGCACATAGACCAGATCATCGCCACAAAATAGCAAAGGCCAGGCATCACGTTGCCAGGGTGGAAGCGCACCCTCTTGCAACAGATTTTTCAAACTGCGCTGCGGGCGAGCTGCATGGGGCCGTATGGTTTCACCACCTTGGCGGCGACGAATAGTAAGGGCTTTAGATTGCAATTTTGTAACACTGATACCCTGCCCGACAGCCGATGAGAATTGCAGTATACCGTATGGTTGCGGTAAATGAATCACCGCCTCGCCTTGCCAGGCTCCCTGCCACAGTATAGAAGAAGTCAGTGGCGGTGCTGAGGGCAGCACATAAGCACGGTCCTGGTAACGACATATTTGCCAACCTTGCCAGGCAATACTTACGTGTGCATCCTGGCGCGCTTGACACAGCTGGCGCAGTATTTCCTGCAGCCGCGTACTATCCGGCATAGGTGCGCCTCGCAGTGCTATAAAATAGCGCAACAGATTTTTTCCGCGCACCCCACTCAGCATACGCAGTTTTGCTACATCCAGACTCTCTGCATTTAGTACGGTCTGCGCATCCTGTTGCGCCAGTTCATCCAGCAATGCACTCGCTTCCGAAAAATGCCGCGCGCTACGCGCCAACGTCTCGCGGTAAGCAGCAAAGCGTTGTTCCACCAAGGGCAATACCCGGTGACGTAGAAAATTGCGCGGATAGGCATCGTCCGCATTACTCTCATCTTCTACCCATTGCAGTGCATGCTGTTGCGCATAATCGATCAAAACTGCGCGCTGTACATCAAGCAAGGGGCGCACCAGTGCGGGAGCGCCTGTACGATATTTGATTAACGGCATGGCACTGACTCCACGCACCCCTGCACCACGCAATAACTGCAACAACAGTGTTTCCGCCTGATCATCAGCATGATGCGCCAAGGCAACGAAGTCTAGCGCTTGCCGCGCCAGCGCGGCATGACGCAACTGCCGCGCCGCCGCTTCAATGCCCAGCTCACGCAAAGGCATAATGTCTACCCGCTCGACCTGCACAGGCACTGCCATTTTTGCACCCAACTCCATGCAGAATGCTGCCCAGGCATCGGCGTGTGGGCTGATGCCATGATGTACATGCAGCGCGCTCAAATGCCAGTTGTGCCGGGAAGAAAGTTGTTGCAGCAGATGTAACAGGACAACAGAATCTACGCCTCCGCTCAAACCCAACAAAATTGTACTGCCCGCAGGAAGAATGGGGATGAGCACATGCTCAAGGTGTACCAGCAAACCGCTAGCAGGACGTTGCAAAACTACTGCGCTCGGCATTACTGCGTTGCTCAGGGACTCAAAATGCTCATTTACTCCATGTAAACTCCGCTTTTTCGCCCCTGCGCGCCTTGTACTGCCGTCGCTCGCTACGTTTTTCAACGTCCTGCTAGAGTTCAACTTCCTTGAATTTTCCATAAGCCATCAGGCGATTGAAACGGGACTGTAATAGCTCATCTATGGGCTTGGACTGTACCTGTTGCAGTGTCTCTTGTAAAACCACTTTCATGGTTTCCATCATCGCTTGATAATCGCGATGCGCGCCACCCGCAGGCTCGGGAACAATGGTATCGATCAGGCCCAGTACTTTCAAACGGCTGGCAGTAATGCCCAGGGTTTCTGCTGCGTCGGGCGCTTTTTCCGCACTCTTCCACAAAATGGAAGCACAGCCTTCCGGCGAAATAACGGAGTACGTGGCATATTGCAACATCAATAAGGCATCGCCCACGGCGATGGCCAGCGCCCCACCGGAACCGCCCTCGCCGATGACCGTACAAATCAGCGGCACCCGCAATTCAGCCATGACATATAAATTTTTCCCGATCGCTTCCGACTGGCCGCGCTCCTCTGCGCCTATGCCGGGGTAGGCACCCGGCGTATCCACAAAGGTCATGATGGGGATGCCGAATTTTTCGGCCAGACGCATCAGGCGCATGGCTTTGCGATACCCTTCCGGGCGCGGCATGCCGAAATTGCGATACTGCCGCTCTTTGGTATCGCGCCCTTTTTGCTGGCCGATCACCATCACGCTTTGCCCATTGAACCGTGCCAGACCGCCGATGATGGCTGCATCATCAGCATACACACGGTCACCATGCAGCTCTTCAAAGTCGGTGAACAAACTCTGGATATAGTCCAGCGTATAAGGACGTTGGGGATGGCGCGAGACTTGCGAGATTTGCCAGGAAGTCAGATGGGAATAAATATCCTTGGCCAACGCCTGACTTTTCTTTTGCAAGCGGCCTATTTCTTTGGCAGCATCGGTGGTGTCATCTTCTGGCGCAGTACGCAGTTGTTCTATTTTATTGGCAAGCTCAGCAATAGGCTGCTCAAAATCAAGGAATATCTCTTTCATATGTTTTTACTTAAGGGCTCGTAAATGAATAAAGTGTACATTCGGCGGGGCCCTAAAGTCCAAAGTAACGTTTCATGGTGGCCAGTATCTCCCTGCGCTGTTGCGGAAGCGCTTTACTGGGAACTTCCTGATCCAAATCCTGCAGGATGCTGTCCAGCTCAGCTCGCCGCACAGCCAGGATATGGGCCATTTCTTCGGCGATAGACGGACGTTCCCGCAAGATTTCCTCAAACATGGGCTTGTCCAGACGGTAGCATTCCACATCGGTGGTAGCCACTACTGAAGCGGCGCGAGGGGCACCGGTCATCATGCCCATTTCGCCGAAAAAATTACCCTTGCTCAGGTTGCGAATTACCCGTCTGACTCCATTCGGCCTTTCCAGATAAACTTCCGCTTCGCCCTTGATAATCACATACAGCCAATGGGCAACTGTGCCCTGTTTGGTGATAATGCTGCCTTTGGCAAAAGGTGCATAGCGCAGATTCTCGGCCAACTGTCCCAGTTCCTCATCCGTCATTTGCGAAAATAATTCCACCCGGCGCAAGGTTTTCATGCGCAGCTGAATTTCACGGTGATGTACTTTTTCTTCATACTGCTCATTTTCTTTGGTGATGTGTATGCTTCTTTCTTCCATCGCCAATTTGATGCCCACGCGCTGCAGGGAAGCCATGATATGCCAGCGTATCGCAGCATCCGTAGGATCATCCAGCGCTAAATTAGTCAGCCAGTAGCGCAGGGCATAACGCGCAAAACCCTTGTTATCCATTTCCATCAACACGCAATTGGGTGGGGGATTCCTTGCCATATTACTGATTTCGGTTTGCAGGATGGATTCTTCCACCACTCTGATTACCTTGGTGGGCGGGATATTCATGCTGACATTGAACCATATCCAGCGGCGTAATTGCACCGGCATACTGGTGCGCCGCCCCAGCACCAGGAATTTATTCTTCATCAACTGGCTGTTGGGGAACACCACGGTCTCCCAATTGCGGGTTTCTACCAAGGTAGAACGCCAGCGTATATCCACTACCTTGCCGGAAACACCATCCACTTCTATCCAGTCGCCGATCTCGATGGAGTTATCCAGTTGCAGCGCCAGGCCACCAAGTATATTGCCCAAGGTATCTTGCATGGCAAAAGCCACCACTGCGGTAATCATGGCTGAGGTTGCTACGATGCTGCCTAAATCCAGCCCGGCATAACGCAGCCGTACCATGCCCCAGGCAATATAGGCAATGATAATGATGATGTCTTCGGTAATACGCAGCGGGGAGAGCTTGGCCAGGGGCAGGATGATGCGAAAGATTAGTTGCCCCCACAGTCGGATCACTGCAATGCCGATGCCGATATAAAATACTTCATGCAGCAACGAAGCAGCGCGGGTAAATTCCATCGCATACATCAGGCTGCTGGCAAATTGCCCAAACAGGCAAACAGCAAAAAACACCAGCGTGTTGTACAGGCTCTTGCGTTCATCCTTACGGAAGTGCAACAACGTCCCGGCCAGGAACAACACCATAACTAACACAGCTAGTGATTCGTCACGCCAGAAGAAACCGAAAGCAGTATTTAAGAAATTCATCTGTCTAACCCGGTTGCGATAGTTATAATTTTACACCAGTGCGTAATGCGCCAGTGGTTTTGAACGACACCATAATTTCCACACATTAGCACGCGTCAATTCAAGACGGCAGGCACTCCCTGTATTCAATATATCTACCGTAAGCTGCGCTATACGCCCCGCGGCCAAGGCCTGCCACAAAGGGGCGATTACATTTTTCTCCAAACGCTGCACGGCTTCGCGCCAGCCGTAAAAATCGCCCTGTTGTAAAGCACGGCGCAAATCCTCCCAAACTATCAGCACGGTTCCGTCATTGCCGAGCCCAGTAAAGCGATCTGCTGTGTAAGGAATATTCGCTGCCTGGGCAAAGGCTGCTGCTAAAGGGCTGTCCCCATAGACCCTGGAAAAAGGTGATCGTAACTGGGCAAGCACTCCCCCACCCCATAACCAGACACTGTTAACAGGCAATTCACCTCGCGCCTCGCGCGCCCGATTCACTGCATGGTCAAAAAACAGCATCTGGATTTCGTTGAATACTTTATTCCAGCGTAACGCATCCGGCCCCTGCGGTAAATAT
>JAUSKS010000154.1 GCA_030646595.1 Gallionellaceae bacterium
GCACCATGGTCATCATCTCGCATGACCGCCACTTCTTGAATAGCGTATGTACCCACATGGCTGATCTGGATTTCGGCAAGATCATGGTTTACCCCGGCACTTATGATGAATATATGCTGGCTTCCACTCAGGCGCGCGCGCAGCAATCGGCTGACAATGTCAAAGCCAAGGAAAAAATAGCCGAACTGAAAGCCTTCGTCGCACGCTTCTCGGCCAACGCCTCCAAAGCCAAGCAAGCCACTTCGCGTGCACGCCAGATTGATAAAATAAAAGTTGAAGACATCAAACCTTCCAGCCGCCAATATCCTTTCATTCGCTTTGAATATGACGAGCGCGAAAAACTGCATCGTGTTGCGGTAGAAATTCAGCACATGGCTAAAGGCTATGACCGCATGTTGTTTTCCAACGTCAATTTCCGCATTGATGCCGGTGAAAAAGTCGCTATCATCGGCCCCAACGGCATTGGTAAAACCACGCTGTTGCGCTGTTTGGCGGGCGATCTGGCGGCAGATACCGGCACCATCAAATGGGCGGACAAGGCCAAGATTGGTTACTATGCGCAAGACCACGCCGCCGATTTTGCCGAAGATAAAAGCATGATGGACTGGATGACCGACTGCCGCGGACCGACAGATGATGATCAGGTGGTGCGCGGCACCTTGGGCCGTTTGCTATTCTCCGGCGATGACGTCAAGAAAAAAGTAAAAGTGTTGTCGGGCGGAGAACAGGGGCGCATGTTGTTCGGCAAACTAATGCTGCAAAAACCCAATGTGCTGCTGATGGACGAGCCTACCAACCACATGGACATGGAATCCATCGAATCACTCAACACTGCGCTTGATCTATACAAAGGTACGCTGATTTTTATCAGTCATGACCGTGAATTTGTTTCTTCACTGGCCACGCGCATTATCGAAATTACTCCCAAAGGTGTATCGGATTATCACGGGACCTATGAAGAGTATTTGCGCAGCCAGGGTTTGGTGACTTAACCACCCCGGCACTCCGTGCCACCCCTCCTCAACCAGGAGGGGTGGCCGGATACTCCACTGCGTCAGGTGTTTTTTATCCCCTCCTTCTTTCAAGGAGGGGAGGGCACCCGCGAGGGGTAGGCCGAGTTGTAACCAGCTAAAGCTGGACAACTTCGCACAGCGAAGCGGAAGGGGTGGTTCAGATTCCGCAACCCGAATAACAGGAATTTAATTTGGCACCCATGTCAGGCACAATCGGCGTATTCGATTCCGGCGTAGGCGGACTGTCCGTACTGCATCATATCCGCCGTCTCCTCCCGCACGAACAACTGATCTACATTGCCGACTCCGGCCATGTTCCTTATGGCGACAAGTCTGCCTCCTTCATCGAACAGCGTTCGCTCGCGCTGACCCGCTTCCTCGTTGAGCAAGGCGCAGATGCCATCGTCGTCGCCTGCAACACCGCAACTGCCGCTGCTATCACCACGCTGCGTCAACACTACACTTTACCCATCATCGGCATGGAACCCGCCGTTAAACCCGCCGTTGCCGCCACACAAAGCGGTGTGGTTGGCGTACTGGCCACCACAGGCACACTGGAAAGTGCGCGCTTTGCCGCACTGCTGGAACGCTACGCCGGAGAGGTTGAGATCATCACCCAAGGTTGTCCTGGTCTGGTGGAACAAGTAGAACGGGGCGATCTGCTGAGCGCACAGACGCGCAGCTTGCTTGAGCGCTACACCGCGCCCTTGCTGGCGCGCGGCGCGGATACGCTGATCCTCGGCTGTACCCACTATCCTTTTTTAGCCCCGCTGATTGGTGAAGTAGTGGGGCCCAACATCACCTTGGTGGATACCGGAGAGGCTGTTGCACGTCAGTTACAACACCGACTACATACTGAACTACCCCAGCGTATCCCCAGCATTGCTTCTGTGCGATTTTTCACCAGCGGCGATGTCGAACACACTACACGCATCATGTCGCTATTGTGGGGCGAAATGGTTGTCGCAAATACTTTTTACGCTCCGGTTCCCGGCCACCCTTAAACGCAGATGCCATCCGTCTGCAAAACTCAACCCTCCAGCAGGCGTTTATACCTCTTGTCCTCCTTGCCTATAATCTCCATGCGGTATTGGGAATAACGCACATCTTTGTTAGGATGTGTAAACAGAACATCAGGAGAAAGACATGAATTACAGCAAATCGGAATTACGCGATCACCGCGACGCAACACTTAAAATGCGGGCCATGCCTGTCAGTGTGAAATTGACCTGGAAGGAATATCTGCCGTTTCTTGTGTTGTGTTTTTTAATTGTCGGGCTGTTTGTCGCCATCGCTTAAGTTTGGCACAACCCCAGTAAAGTTACCGCTTGCCCGACAGCAACGCGCCTACTTGTTTTTTGGGTTTGTCTGTATTGGCAGCGGGTTGATCTTCGATTTTTTGCGCGCTGGGAGCAGGTTCATAAGGCTTCAGGAACCAGTCATCTACCGGTGCTGGTTTTTTGTGATAGGGTTGCGTGGCGGGCTTGGCGGGACGCGGGCTGACGGCAGCACGCGTGGTTGGAGCAACTGTCATTTGCTGACGTGGCAATTCGCGTTTAAGTAACTTCTCGATATCTTTTAACAGCCGTTCTTCTTTGCTATCCACCAGAGAAATTGCTTCACCACTGGCACCTGCGCGGCCAGTGCGGCCTATGCGGTGTACATAATCTTCTGGGTTGGGCGGCAGTTCATAATTGACCACCAGCGGCAGCTGATCTATATCCAGTCCGCGCGCGGCTACATCGGTCGCAACCAGCGCAGTTATCTTGCTTTCCTTAAAAGCATCCAGCGCCTTGATGCGCTCCTGCTGCGTTTTGTCGCCGTGGATGGCGTCGGAGGCGATGCCTGCGCGCTCCAGCATTTTCGCGACGCGCGCAGCGGTGAGCTTGGTGCGCGTGAAAATAAGCACTTGCTTGACGTTGGTGGAGCGCATAACCTCGACCAGCATTTGGAATTTATCGTCCTGCTCAACCAGAATAACTGATTGCTGCACATTGTCTGCGGTCGCATTGCGGCGTGCGGCTTCGACGGTGATGGGGTTGACCAGAAAATCCTGCGCCAGTTTTTTGATGTCGTCAGAAAAAGTGGCGGAGAACAGCAGGGTCTGGCGCTGTTTGGGCAGCAGCGTGAGGATGCGCTTGAGGTCGGGCATGAAGCCCATGTCCAGCATGCGGTCGGCCTCGTCCAGTATCAACACCTGGACCTGATTCAGCATCAGGTTTTTACTTTCCACATGATCGAGCAAGCGCCCCGGTGTCGCCACCAGAATTTCCACGCCTTTCATCAGCGCGGGTTTCTGCGCTTTGATGTCTGTGCCGCCATACACCACGGTGGAGCGTAGCGGCACATGCCTGGAATAGGTTTCTATGCTTTTCTCCACCTGTATCGCCAGCTCGCGCGTGGGTGCCAACACCAAGGCACGTATCGGATGGCGGGCAGGCGAGGCGCTGGTGCTGGCATGCGGCAACAGGCGCTGCAATAGCGGCAGCGTGAACGCTGCTGTTTTGCCCGTGCCGGTTTGTGCCATGGCCATCAGGTCGCGTCCTTCCAGAATATGCGGAATGGCTTGCACCTGGATGGGAGTGGGTTCGGTATAGCCCTCTTCCTCAATGGCACGCAATATTTGCGCATCGAGGTTGAGGGAGGAGAATAAAATTGGTGCGGCTGAGGGTTGTTCCATGCCGCTATTATACTGAATTGCCGCGTCTCTGGCTGCGGGTAGGTGGCCCGCTGTGGGTGTTTACAGTCTGTAGTCCAGCAATATTCCCAAAAATATAACCATACCAAACCAGGCATTATGCCGGAACGCCTGAAAACAAGCGGTTCTCTGGCGGGTGCGTATCAACGAATAGTGATAACCCGCAATGCCTACGGCCGCCGCCAGGCCCACATAATAAATCCAGCCCATGCCCAAGGTTTTGCCCGCCACGGCCAGAATCAGTAAAGTCATGCCATAGCACACCATAATTGCCGCGACTTCGTATTTGCCGAAAAACAACGCGGAGGAATGAATGCCCAGGTGGATGTCATCATCTCTGTCCACCATTGCATACTCCGTGTCGTAAGCGATGGCCCAACACACATTGGCCAGCAGCAACAACCACGCCACCAGCGGCACACTGCCTTGCTGGGCGGCAAATGCCATCGGGATGCCAAAACCGAATGCAATGCCGAGATAAGCTTGCGGAATGGCGAGAAAGCGCTTGGTAAACGGATAGCTGGCAGCCAGCAACACTGCTGGAACAGAAAGCAGCAGGGTTAAGTTATTGAGCGGCAATATCAGCACAAAGGCGAGGAGGGCGAGCGCAGCAGCCAGTACCAAGGCTTCGCGCGGAGCGATGCGCCCGCTGGTGATGGGCCGCTCCTGCGTGCGTTTTACATGGCGGTCAAAATCGCGGTCGGCATAGTCGTTAATGACACATCCGGCAGAACGCATAAACACCGTGCCCAACATGAAGATCAGCACAATCGGCCAAGCCGGATGCCCGTTACCCGCAATCCACACGCCCCACAGCGTCGGCCATAGCAATAGCAAAATGCCGATGGGGCGATTCAATCGGGTGAGTTGCAGGTATAGCGATAGTCGTTCTACTGGAGTCATTTCCCTCATTACCTTTCCCTATCAACAATACAATCTTGTAGGGGCGCGATTCATCGCGTCCTGATCTGTTCGTATGTCAAAATAATGGCGTGATGAATCACGCCCCTACAGCAGACATTACCGGTTCCCAGTCAATCGCTCAACATACCATATCGAGAAAATTACCCCAAAATTATCCGTCCGTATTATTATGCACCTGCCACAACACGAGGAGAACGATCATGGCCAAAGGTCAGCAACGGAAAAACAAAGAAGCGAAGAAACCCAAGAAGCCCGTACCGCCAGTCGCTTGATTAGCACAGTTGATTTGAACTGGTTTATTGTGAGGATATTTAAATACCCCTCATTGCGCAGCCTGCTACTTACCGCAAAGTGTGACGAGTCGGAGTGACTGCAACATTTCGTGTGGGGTGTATTAGCATGGAATTAAACGGTTCATTCCGTTTTTGTTTTAGCAGTCTGAGCATATCAACCACCAAAAACAGACATTCACTCCCGTCCATACTATTATGCATGAGAAAATATAAGCACTTCATTATTGTTAATAATGTTTGGCTTATATTTCCGTCTAATAACTGTTGGGTTTCATACTATGGCGAACCTCATCCCTCCGTTAGAATTTCCACCCTTGTTACGGGAACATATAAAAACGTTGTGCTCTTTCTTTCCGGATAAAGTTCGCTTTGATAAGGAAGATCACTCGGTCACAGTCACTGAAGAAATGTCCGTTGAGCTTCGCGTCTCTATTTCGTACTTCAAGTTAGTAACAGACGTACAGGATGTAATGGAAAATATAGAGCTGATCCTGTCTGATCTTAATGGGATCGCGATACATCCCCCAACGAATGCACTTGAGGGTAAGCGACGTTACTTTCTTTTAACGA
>JAUSKS010000156.1 GCA_030646595.1 Gallionellaceae bacterium
GATCAGGTCGCGCGTATTGGGAATGGTGTAGAAGCTGGCGTCGTTGCCATGCATTGCCTGGTTCATACGTTTGACGAGGTCGGCCAGCGACTGCGTCTTACCCATATGCGGCTGCGTATCGAGAAAGGCCTGCAGTTCCGAGATGCCTTGCAACACATGCGGATCCTTGATGCCGTCCTGCTGCGGCGTTTCAATCAGGAAGATGAGCGAGTTCGTGCCGCCGAGCGCCGCGTTCAAAGCGGCGTTATGGACGCGGTATTCGCTGTCCGGCTTGTGGCGATTATTCACGCTGTTGTCAACATGCAGGAAGAACAGCCCGACGGTCGCTATCGCCATCAGGATTGCCGCGCCGCCGGCGAACAAGTGTGCCCTTCCACCTGCAATATTGGCTGCAACCCACATCAGGAAGCGGTCGAGAATGCCGACCTTGCGCTCGACTTCGATTTCGCGCAACTTTGGCGCTGGCAGCAAAGAGCGGAGTGCCGGAATCAGGGTAAGTTCGAGCATCAGTGCGCCGAGTACGCCGCAGCCAGCGAAGACACCGAAGTGCTGCACCATGACGATGCCGGTCGCGTACAGCGAGAAGAAGGTGATCGCCGCAATCATGCCCGCAGTGATCATGACCGGGCCGACGCGCACCAGCGATTGCACGACGGCCTCGACCGTGGCCGTGCGCGCTGGCATGGCATCGGCTGTGCGCAGGCGATAATATTCCTCATAATAACGCTTTAGTATCTGGATGGAGTGCCCGGCTGCGAGTGCCATGATCAGGATCGGCGTGGTGCTGTTCATCGGATCCATATGCACACCAAGTATTCCCATCAGGCCGAGCCCCCAGATCACACTCAGAATGCTGGTCAGCATTGGCAGCAGCATGCCTTGTAAACTACGGAACGACCAGAACTGGACTGCCATGATGATCAGCAGCGCGATGCCGAAATACATCGGCATCTTCTTCATATGGAATTCCAGCCAGTAGCCGTGCATCGGCAAGCCGCCGTAGTAGATGTCGACCGTCGCATCCTTTTCGCGCTCGACAATTGGCCGCAGTGCCTGGATCATCGCGGTGTAGTTTGGTTTCGCCTTGTCGGTCTTGAAGTCAGCGATGACGGCGGCGACCTTGCCGTCCGGCGTGACGAGCGAATTGATGTAGATGGGCATAGACGCGACGGCGGCCTTGAGCGCTGCAATTTCGACTGGTGTCTGTGGTACGCGCTCCATAATGCGCCGCACTTCCATACCGTCGGAGGCGGCCCGGATATCCTTGACCTTACGTGCTGCCAGACTCAGGATATTGTGGCGCACTGCTTGTGGGAGTTGTTCGATCCCCTGCTGGATGCGCTGGATTTTCGCGAGCACTTCGGGCTGGTAGATGTCGCCGTTCTTTGGGGCGATGCCGATCACGACGACATTGCGCCCGCCGAACACCTGTTCCAGCGTCTTCGTCGTCTTAACATAGGGATGCGCCTGCGGTGCCCAGATATCAGGGTCCGTGTCGATTTTCAATGCGCCGATGCGCATGCCCAGGAAAATGGTTACGCACAGTACTAGTAGAATCACTACCATTCTGTACGAGGTGATGATGCGCGCATAACATTCCAAAAGGTGTCGCTTGCCTTCCATAATTGTTTTCTCCTGGTGTGTTGTTGGTAGAGGTCGAGTGCACGGAACCGTTACCGCTCTCGAGAGGCGCAATAATGGCGACAATCGCGCATACTGATCGAATGCCGCCACACTTCCCGGATGGCATCAGATCATGACAAGAGGGGATTCTTATGGGAATATGCATTTCCTCATGGTTTACTATGTTTGAATCGGGCGCTACGCGTCGCTCATGCAGTACTGGGGAATGTCCTGCAAAGTGATGTAGCCAAGTTCCATCGCCTTGGTGACGGCGTGGGTGCGGTTAAATACATTCAATGTGCGCATGAGGCCAGTGACGTGGTTATCGACGGTACCGACACTAAGCTTGAGTTGTGTGGCGATTTTCTTGGATGAATATCCGCGCTGCAGGAGGAACAACACGTCATGCTGACGCCGCGTGAGCCGGATAGAAGTCTGCGGCTCCTGGTTACACGGCGCATGAGGAAATACCGGGTGTCCATCCACCACCGATTGCAGTGCGTCCAGGAAGTCAGGAATCGGTGTCGTTTTCACGATATAACCCAATAGACCCATACTCTTGGCGGCGGCGATCCATTGCGGATTGTTCGATCCGGTCAGGATGACGCAATGACCATAGGCACCCTGCTGTGCAAAATACCGGGCCAGGGACAGCCCATAAGCTTTCGGAATATCAAGGTCAACGAAAATGCGGAACCAGGCATCTGACCGTGAAAACTCTTCCCGTGCAGTCTGTGCGCAGCCGCAGATAGTAGCGCTGATTCCGCCATCTATTTTGGATAGAAGGGATGCAATCGCAAGAGCGACCAATGAATGATTTTCGACAATCAGGACACGTCTTTCTTGACTCGCACAATGCAACATATCAACATATTTCATGTTGTCCCCGGCTTTAGAATGTTGAAAGTAAATTTATTAGGATGTGTGCAAATCACCAGCCATAATTTTCTTTGCCGTTATTGCAGCGTTAATACTGTGTGCATCAGGCTGATGCAGTATCCATGCGAGGCATGCTATGGCCATATGGTTGTGCGTGTACATTAGCCTGGGGTATTAAGCCTTTATTTTGGTTTTAATACTTCCGGTTAATTCGCATGCCATGCGGAGGCTGAGCCTGGCTATAATGGGTGCTCACCCTCCACTGACCGGGGTATGAAATGATGAAAATTCTGGTGGCTGATGATCATGCGTTGTTTCGTGCAGGGCTGCGGCTGGTAGTGCATCAGCTTGAAGCTGAGATGCTGGAGGCGCATGACTGGCAATCGGCGCGAGCAGCGCTGGAGGCGCAGCCGGATATCGCGCTGGCGCTGGTGGATCTCAGTATGCCAGGTAGAGATCGCTTTGCCGGGCTGGGCGATTTGCTGGAATGTGCCGAAACGGTTCCGGTGGTTGTGGTATCTGCCTCGGAGAGTGTGTTGGATATGAAGCGGGTGCTGGACATGGGTGCGGTGGGGTATCTGGCCAAAAGTGAAACAGCAGCAGTGATGTTGAATGCGATGCGGCTGGCGTTGGCGGGCGGGGTATACGTGCCGCCGAAGCTGGTGCTGGTTGGCAAAGCGAACGGCTTCGGACTAACTGCAAGGCAAGTCGATATATTGCGGGCGCTGGTGCAGGGAAAATCGAACAAGATTATCGCGCAGGATTTTGATTTGTCGGTGGCCACGGTCAAAGCGCATGTGGGGGCGATTTTCAGGGCGCTGAATGTGAATAGCCGGGCTGATGCGGTACGGGTGATAGAGAAGCGTTGATTGATTTCTTGGCGCGATTACCCTCGCTCACACTGTACTCGCCTTAGATAAGCGCGCAGTTTCCCCGGTTGCACTGGTTTGTGCATCAGGGTGTGGCCGCTGGCTTGAGCTTCGTGCAGGCAATCCGGGGCGGTGTCGCCAGTGATAATCAACGCCGGGATGTCACTGCCGAAATGACGACGTAGCCGCTCTATGGCTTGTACGCCGGTCTTACCGTTGCGCAAGCGGTAATCGACGATAATGACTTGCGGTGCTTGTTTTTCGAGAGTTATTTTTTCTAGCGCCTCTTCTTCCGAACCCGCCAACATCGCTATGCAACCCCATGCCTCCAGCACCGCGTTCATGCCGGCGCGTGTTGCGGCTTCGTCGTCTATGACAAGGATGCACATTCCCCGCACGTCATGTTGATCAAAATTCTGCGCGAGCGCTGCTTGCATCGCGGTTCCCGGATCGCCTGCCGGGAGGGTGAGCGTGAAGCGCGAGCCTAGTCCAGGCGTAGAATCCAGATGGAGGTGATGTTGCAGCAAGGTGGCCAGACGATCTACGATGGCCAAGCCCAAGCCCAATCCTTTGCTGCGGTCGCGCTCGGAATTGACCAGTTGATAAAATTCCCGGAAGATATTTTTGTGCTGGCTGGATGGAATGCCGACACCGGTATCCGCGATTTCGATGTTTATCTGGATGCCGTGGCAAGTACATAATACTTTGACGGAACCATTATGGGTATAGCGCAGAGCGTTGCTGATGAGGTTGCGCAATAGGGTTTCCAGCAATACCGGGTCGCTGTAAACCACGAGATCGTTGGCATCAATGCGCCAGTGCAATCCTTTAGCTTGCGCCTGGGGAGCGTATTCGGCGTCCAATTGATGCAGTAACACATGCAGCGGAAAATGCGCCAGATCGGGTTTGATAATGTCGGCATCGAGCTTGGAAATATCCAACAATGACTCCAGCAACTGGTTAAGCGCTTCGATAGATCTGTTCATGTTGCCCAGCAAGGCCTGAGCCTTGGTATCAGTAATATGCGGGCACAAAGCATTGGCAAAGAGGGTAAGCGCATGTACCGGCTGGCGCAAATCGTGGCTGGCAGAAGCAAGAAAACGGGTCTTGTCGCGGCTTGCGATTTCAGCTTTCTCCTTTTCTTCGTGCAGGCGCTCAACCAGATCCAGATTCTTGAAGCGCAGACGAATCGCCGCCAATGCAGACTTGCGTGTGTTATGTGCAACCTGGGCGAGGGTGGTTATCAGCATAAAAAGTATTGCCAACCCCTGATATCCAATATTACCTTCCAGTACCAGACGCAGACCGGACAAGGACAGGGCGGGAATGGTGAAGGCGTAGTAGCTTTCGAGCCAATAGGAATGAAGCGCGATGGAACCCGCACACAACCCGATAATGCTGGTGAAAAGAAATATTTGCAGCGTGGTGGAGCCCGGAATAAAAAACAGCAGAGTTGCGCTGCCCCAAAGGGTGCCGCTGGCCAAGGCGGTAAGGCTGAAGTAATGACCCCAGCGCGGCGCATCTCCCGTGGCAGGGGTGCGCCGTAAATAGGCACGGTTGAGCAGCAGGCGAACGGCAGTGATCGCGAAAGCCGTTCCGCACCAGGCCAGCAGCACTGCATGATCAACCTGCCCCCACATTACTACCAGCATTATGATCGGCATTAGTATGATGCTGACCAGAATATTGGAAAAATTGTGGTAAAGGAGGTCTACTGCCTGGGTAGTGACCCGCTGTGTGTAGGAGTCACTGCCGACTGGCTTGGCAGTGCGCACAAATTTTAAATTGCCAATGATGCCGCTACCCATCATGACCACTGGTTAAAGATTCAATTGCATTTCACGTTCCGCATCGGACAATTCAAAACCGCGCGTTTCATAATGTTTGAAAATGGCGCTGACTACGGCTTCCGGCTCATCAATTACCTGGATCAAACTCATGTCGTCCTCACCTATCATGCCTTCGCTAAGCAGGGTGTGTTGTATCCAGTCCACCATGCCGCGCCAAAAATCGCTGCCTACCAGAATAATGGGAATGCGCCGTATTTTGCCGGTCTGCACCAGGGTCAGCGCTTCCATCAATTCATCCAGGGTACCGAATCCACCCGGCATGACTACATAGGCGCTGGCAAATTTGACGAACATGACTTTGCGCGCAAAGAAATGCTGAAAGCTCTGGCTGATGTTCTGGTAGGGATTGATATTCTGCTCATGCGGCAACTGGATGTTAAGCCCCACGCTGGGGGATTTACCATAGAAAGCGCCTTTGTTGGCTGCTTCCATGATGCCGGGTCCGCCGCCGGAGATGACCGAAAATCCGGCATCGGACAACAGCCGCGTAATATGTTCGGTCAGCTTGTAATAGGGGTGCTCGGATGGCGTACGTGCGCTGCCAAAAATACTGACCGCAGGCTGAATGACATTCAAGCGGTCTATAGCCGAGACAAATTCTGACATAATGCCAAATACCCGCCAGGCTTCTTTCGAGTTCCAATGTTCCGGTAATTGCACGGGAGGTAGCTTGGATTGATTATTCATGCTGGATGAACCCTTATACAAAAAATGAAAACACATGAAAACACTGTTACTGGTTGACGGCTCATCTTACCTGTACCGCGCCTTTCATGCCTTGCCTAATTTACGCAGCCCGCACGGCACCCCTACTGGCGCGATTTATGGTGTGCTGAACATGTTACGCCGCTTGCGTCTGGATTATCCGGCGGATTATAGCGCGTGTGTGTTTGACGCAAAAGGAAAAACCTTTCGCGATGAATGGTACCCCGAATATAAAGCCCATCGCAGCGCCATGCCACAAGACCTGGTGGCCCAAATTGAGCCGCTGCATCAGGCGGTTGCCGCCATAGGCTGGAATATTTTTATGGTGGATGGTGTGGAGGCAGATGATGTGATCGGTACGCTGGCTGTGCAAGCTACCCATGGCGGTGCGCATTGTATTATTTCCACCGGCGACAAGGATCTTACCCAATTGGTAAACAGTCAGGTCAAACTGATTAATACCATGAGCAATGAAATTCTGGATGAGGCCGGGGTGCTGGCTAAATTCGGTGTTCCGCCAGAACGTATCGTGGATTATCTGACCTTGATCGGGGATACGGTAGACAACGTGCCCGGCGTACCCAAGGTCGGGCCCAAGACGGCGGTCAAGTGGCTGGCGCGCTATGGCACACTGGATAATTTAATTGCTCATGCTGCGGAAATAGAAGGTGCGGTGGGCGAGAATTTGCGCAGCTCATTGGAGTGGTTGCCGCAGGCGCGCAAATTGCTGTCGGTAAAATGCGATGTGGTACTACCGCTAAATTTTGAGCAGTTGGTTGAGCTGCCGCCGGATCACGAGCAATTGCGGCAATTGTATGCAACTTTAGGTTTCAAAAGCTGGTTGCGTGAACTGGGTAACACCCAGCAAACCATAGGGCTGTTTCCAGTAGGGTTGGAGGAAGCAGAAGCCAGCAGCGCAACACTACCCGCTGCTGCCGGTCAATATGAAACCATTCTGACCGAAGCACAACTTGACCATTGGCTGGATAAAATCATGCATGCTGATCTGGTCAGCCTGGACACGGAAACCACCGGCCTCGATACCATGACTGCGCAACTGGTCGGGATTTGTCTGGCGGTGGAAGCGCATTATGCCGCCTATCTGCCGCTGGCACATGCTTATGCAGGCGCACCGCAGCAACTGGATCGCAAACAAACGCTGCAAAAATTAAAACCGTGGCTGGAAAGTTCGCAGCATAAAAAGCTGGGCCAAAACCTAAAATATGATCAACATATTTTCGCCAACCACGACATCAAACTGGCGGGCATAGCTGAAGATACGCTGTTGCAATCCTATGTGCTGGAAAGTCACAAGCCGCATGATATGGATAGCTTGGCTTTGCGCCACTTGAATATTAAAACGATCAGCTATGCTGAAGTGGTGGGCAAAGGCAGCAAGCAAATTTGCTTTGACCAGGTGGATATTGCGACCGCGACGCGCTACGCGGCGGAAGATGCCGATATTACGTTACAGCTTCATCAAGCCTTGTCGCCGCAATTAACCGGCCAGTTGCAAGCGGTATATCGCAATATTGAACTGCCGGTACGCCAGGTGCTGTATGTGATGGAACGCAACGGCGTGTTGCTCGATGTGCATTTACTCAATCAACAGAGTGGCGAGCTGGGCGAAAAATTGCTGGCGCTGGAAGCACAGGCATTTGCTGCAGCGGGGCAGCCATTCAATCTGAATTCGCCCAAACAGATACAGGAAATCCTGTTTGATAAACTCGGCTTGCCGGTCAAGAAAAAAACACCGGGCGGCATACCTTCCACGGACGAAGGAGTGTTGCAGGAATTGGCGCTGGATTATCCACTACCGAAAATTTTGCTGGAACACCGCAGCCTGGCTAAACTTAAATCTACTTATACCGACAAATTGCCGCTGATGGTAGATGCTGCGACTGGCCGTGTGCATACCAGCTATGCGCAAGCGGTGGCGGTGACTGGCAGACTGTCTTCCACTGACCCTAATCTGCAAAATATTCCGATCCGCACCGCCGAAGGCCGCCGCATCCGCGAGGCTTTTATTGCGCCACCAGGCAGCCACATCGTATCAGCCGATTATTCACAGATTGAGTTGCGCATCATGGCGCATATTTCCGGCGATAAAGGATTGCTGGATGCGTTTGCGCAGGGTGAAGATATTCATCGTGCCACTGCGGCAGAGGTATTCACGGTGCCACTGGATGCAGTCAGCAGCGAACAGCGTCGCTATGCCAAGGTGATTAATTTCGGATTGATTTACGGCATGTCGGTATATGGCTTGGCGTCGCAACTTAATGTAGAGCGCAATGTGGCACAAGCCTATATGGATCGTTATTTCGCGCGCTATCCCGGCGTGGCGGACTATATGCAGCGCACACGCGAGCAAGCCCGGCAGCAGGGTTATGTGGAAACGGTATTTGGCCGTCGTCTGTGGTTGCCCGAAATCACGGGTGGCAATGGCATGCGGCGGCAAGCGGCAGAGCGGGCAGCAATCAATGCGCCCATGCAAGGCACCGCGGCTGATCTGATCAAACTGGCGATGATTGCAGTGCAGAATTGGCTGGAACAGAAACAGCTAAACACCCGTTTGGTAATGCAGGTGCATGATGAACTGGTGCTGGAGGTGCCGCAGCACGAGCTTTCTATCGTACAGGGAATGCTGTCTGGGCTGATGTGCCAGGTAGCGGACTTAAAAGTGCCGCTGGAAGTAGGGCTGGGGGTGGGTGGTAACTGGGATGAAGCACACTGAGAGAGTGAAGATTCTTCCGCACTCTCTCAGTGTTGCATCTATAGCCCTGAAACGTAATCTGCCACTGCTTCGATATCACTCTCTTCCATAAAGCCGGCAATGGTAGGCATCATTTCACTGGGGTCGTTGTGACGAGCGCCATTTTTGAAATCGGTGAGTTGCTTGATCAGATATTCCTTGT
>JAUSKS010000164.1 GCA_030646595.1 Gallionellaceae bacterium
CATACGCTACGCCATCGAAAGAAAAAAGAGTCTGGATGCCTTGCTGGAAAGCGAAGAGCGTTATGCGCTGGCCGTGCGCGGTGCCAATGATGGCCTGTGGGACTGGAATTTAAAAACCGACGAAATTTATTTTTCCCCGCGCTGGAAATCGATTCTGGGCTATCTGGAAGAGGAAATTGGCAATAAGCCTGAAGAGTGGTTGGGTCGCATCCATGAGGATGATGCGCACCAGGTCAAGACCGCTATCGCCGCTCATATCGAAGGAAAATCGGCTGACCTGGAAGTTAAACATCGCATGTTGCATAAAGATGGAAGCTGGTGCTGGGTGTTGAGCCGGGGGATGGCGATTCGGGATAGCAATAACATCGCCTATCGCATGGCCGGGTCGCAAGCCGACATTACCGACCGCGAACTGGCGCTGGAAAAATTAAAGCACGATGCTTTGCATGACACCTTGACCGGCTTGCCTAACCGCGCGTTGTTCATGGACCGGCTCAACCATGCCATCAAATATACCAAACGCTCCCCTAATTATTTATATGCCGTGCTGTTTATTGATCTGGATCGTTTCAAGGTAATCAACGATAGTCTAGGCCACATGATAGGCGATAAATTACTGATCAATATTGCCCGCAAAATGGAGTCCTGCTTACGTCCGGAAGATACGCTCGCCCGCTTGGGCGGAGATGAATTTACTATTTTACTGGAAGATATCAAGGACACCAAAGATGCCAGCATCGTGGCTGAACGCATCCATAAGACATTGGCCCAACCGTTCTCTCTGGATGGGCACGAAATAGTTTGCAATGTCAGCATCGGTATTGCGCTAAAAGACAACGATGATAACAAGCGTCCTGAGGATATGCTGATCCACGCTGATATGGCGATGTACCGCGCCAAGATGCTGGGCCGGGGGCGCTATGAAGTCTTTAATAAAACCATGCGTACCTTTACTTTTGATATTCTGACTCTGGAACAAGATCTGCGCCGTGCGCTGCAAAACAACGAAATGTTTTTGCAATATCAACCCCTCATATCATTACAGGATGGTGCCATTATCGGTGCCGAAGCGCTGATACGCTGGCAGCATCCACGGCAAGGGGCCATTCAGCCATTGGACTTTATTTCGCTGGCGGAAGAAACCGGCCTGATCGTTAATATAGGGGAATGGGTGTTGCAAACAGCCTGCTCACAAATGAAAACCTGGGAGCAAGCGGGCTATGCCAATCTGGCCATGGCGGTCAATGTTTCTGCGATACAGTTTCAGCATAAAGATTTTATTTCACAGATTAAAGCAGTGCTGCAAAACACCAAAATGGCGGCCAGAAAATTAGTGCTGGAAATTACCGAGAGTATTGCCATGAAAAATATCAGCTTCAGTCTGGAATTGCTGAGCGAATTACGGGCCATGGGACTGAGTATTGCGATTGATGATTTTGGTACCGGCTATTCTTCGTTAAGCTATTTGAAGCGCTTCCCCATTAACACCCTCAAAATAGACCGCTCGTTTATTAACGATGTCACTCGCAACAGCGACGACGCAGCCATTACCAATGCCATCATCGCCATGAGCCACAACCTTAAATTGCGCGTTATTGCGGAAGGCGTAGAGACACCAGACCAGCTGGCTTTTCTAAAAGCACAACACTGCGATGAGGCCCAAGGCTATTTGTTTAGTCGGCCTATATCAGGAGAAGATTTTCTGGCCCTGCTGCATGAAAAAATGGGCCCATCGAAAAAACCCGTTTGATGAAAATTATTGTCTTTACCCAGCCCGTTGCCTTCTCGCTTCAAATAAACACACACCCGCACTGACCGACACATTCAAGCTTTCCACACTGCCCAGCATCGGTATACGTACCAGTTGGTCGCAGGTTTCGCGCGTCAAACGACGCAGGCCCTCACCTTCCGCACCCAGCACCCAGGCCAAGGCACCGCGATGCTGCAAACCATGCAAGTCAGTTTCCGCTTCACTGTCCGCACCCACTACCCAGATATCGCGTTCCTGCAATTCACGCAGCGTGCGTGCCAGGTTGGTAACAGTGATATAAGGTACAGTTTCTGCCGCGCCACAGGCGACTTTTTCCACCGTGGCATTCAGCCCAACTGCTCTATCCTTGGGCGCAATAACGGCATGCACACCGAAGGCGTCAGCACTGCGCAAACAAGCACCCAGATTATGCGGATCTTGTACACCATCGAGTACCAGGAGCAATGCTGGCTCGCTAAGCGTATCCAGCACATCATCCAGATGCCGCACTTTTTGTGCCGCATCTACGCGCGCCGCTACCCCCTGATGGCGGGCATTACCGACCATACCATCAAGGCGCTTGCCCTCTGCCGGAACCACGCGCACGCCATTTGTTTCTGCCAGCTTGAGCAAGTCCCGCACACGCGGGTCACGACGCTGCGGGTCTGCATATATTTCCAGCACACTATCCGGGTGTTGCCGGATACGCGCAGTGATAGCGTGAAAACCATGAATAACGCGAGTCTCAGCCATGATGCTTGGCCTTATGAGATTTTTCTTTGGGCGGCTTGGCATTGGCTTTGGGAGATGAAGTTTTTTTGGACGAGCCTTTTTTCGGTACCGCATCCCCCCATGCACCTGCCTGGCTGGCGTCAATTCGTTCAGCCTGATCGTCTGTGCTATCCAGCATGAAATCAATTTTGGTACTTTCCATATCCACGCGTACCACTTTAACGCGCACCCGGTCGCCCAGGCGATAGCGCTTGCCGGTGCGCTCACCCAACATCTGATGTTTGGTGGGATCGAAGTGGAAATAATCTGCACCGAGTTCGGAAACATGCACCAGCCCCTCGATATACAAATCATCGAGTGCCACGAACAAACCAAAGCCAGTCACTGAAGAAACCGTGCCATTGAACACGCTGCCGAGATGATCACGTATGTAGAAGCATTTCAGCCACGCTTCCACATCGCGCGTGGCATCATCGGCACGGCGCTCGGTTTGCGAGCAATGGATGCCCAGCGCTTCCCATTTTTCTTTTGGTTTGTATTGCTTGCCATTGAGCACGGCCTTGATGGCTCGGTGCACCAGCAAATCGGGATAACGGCGGATAGGGGAAGTGAAATGGATGTAGGCTTCATAACCCAGGCCGAAATGGCCGGCATTCTCCGGCGCATAGCGCGCCTGACGCAAGGAGCGCAGCATCACGGTTTGCAGCAAGGCCATATCGGGCCGCCCCTTGATTTGCTTGAGCAGCTTGGCGTAATCGCCTGCCTGTGGTTCGTCGCCGCCACCCAGTTGCAGGCCAAATTCCTTGAAAAATTCGCGCACTGCCTCCAGTTTTTCCGGCGTGGGGCCTTCATGCACTCTGTACAACACCGGATGCTGATGCTCGTTCAAGAAATTGGCGGTACAGACATTAGCGGCCAGCATGCACTCTTCGATCAGGCGATGCGCATCATTGCGCACCACCGGTATGATGCGCTCGATCTTGCCGCTGTCATTGAAGATCATTTGCGTTTCTATGGTTTCAAAATCGATCGCACCGCGTTTCTCGCGCGCTTGCAGCAGGGTTTTGAACAATGTGTACAGATGACTGATATGCGGCAGCACCGCGGAAAATTGCTGCGCGATTTCGCCCTGCGGATTAGCCAGCATATCCGCCACTTGGTTATAAGTCAGCCGCGCATGAGAAAACATGACCGAGGGATAGAAGCGGTATTTTTCGATCACGCCTTGCTGGTTGATCTGCATGTCGCACACCATGCACAAACGCTCGACATTGGGATTGATGGAACAAAGTCCATTGGATAATTCTTCCGGCAGCATGGGAATAACCCGGCGCGGAAAATAAACCGAATTGCCACGGTTAAGCGCTTCTTTATCCAGTGCGTCGCCGGAATGCACATAATGGCTCACATCGGCAATTGCTACCACCAAACGAAAGCCGCCGCCCTGGGGTTCACAATACACAGCATCATCAAAATCGCGCGCCGTTTCGCCGTCTATGGTGACCAGTGGTAACTGGCGTATGTCTTCGCGCCCAGCATAGTCTTGCGGCAATACTGTAGGCGCAAAATTCTCCGCCTGATGTTTCGCATCGGCTGGAAACTCATTCGGCAAATCATGCTTGCGCAAAGCAATTTCAATTTCCATGCCGGGGTCGGCATAGTTACCCAGCACTTCTATGATGCGTCCTATAGGCTGGGCATTCTTGCTCGGCTGCTGCATGATTTCCAGTATTACCACCTGCCCCGGCTGCGCATTGCTGCGTTCGCTGGGTGCAACCAGAATATCCTGGCTGATGCGGCGGTTTTCTGCCACCACAAACTGGATGCCATGCTCTTCATATAGTCGCCCCACCAAACGCGTCGTGCCATGCTCCAACACTTCCACAATACTGGCCTCACGGCGGCCCCGTCTATCCATGCCGCCGACACGCGCCATGACGGTATCGCCATGCAACGCCTTATGCATTTCGCGCGAGCTAAGTACCAGGTCGGGGCTGCCATCTTCGGGAATCAGGAAACCAAAGCCTTCGGCATGGCCCTGTATTTTTCCTTTGATCAAGTCCAGCTTATCCATGACGCAAATCGCCCGTTTGCGATTGCGCATGATCTGCCCATCACGTTCCATAGCCCGCAAGCGGCGGGTAAACACCTCGGCTTCATCCGGCGTGATATGCAACATATCAGCCAGGGTTTCTTCAGCCAAGGGCACGCCCTGCTCAGCCAGCAACTGTAAAATATACTCCCGGCTGGGCAAGGGATGTTCGTATTGCTCACGTTCGCGTTCCAGAAATGGATCCAGTTCACGAATGTTTTTTTTCTTGTTTGTCATTGACAGTGCATCCTATAACGATTAAATTACGCGCCCCCAAGCAATCAAATGCCCAGATGGCGGAATTGGTAGACGCGCACGGTTCAGGTCCGTGTGCCGCAAGGTGTGGAGGTTCGAGTCCTCTTCTGGGCACCAAATATCAGGATTGAGGAACGAGGATGAAGTAGGATCTCGTTCTCCTCTCCATCCTTGTTTATCCAAATGGATGGCGTAACACTATGGTTTCATCGCGATCTGGTCCAGTGGATACCATATCCACTGATACCTCACAAATTTCTGCGATGCGTTGCAAATAATTTCGTGCCTGCAAGGGTAAATCCTGATAGCGTTTTATCCCTACTGTGCTGCCGCTCCAGCCTGGCATATCTTCATACACTGGTTCACAGTCCACCAGCGATTCCGCACCTACCGGCAGAATATCACTGACTTGGCCTGCGCTACGATAACTAACCGCCAAACGCAGGGTTTGTACGCCATCCAGCACATCCAGTTTGGTCACGCATAAGCCGGACACACCATTGATCTGAATCGAGCGTTTAAGCGCAGCAGCATCAAACCAGCCGCAGCGCCGTGCACGTCCGGTAGTAGAACCGAATTCATGTCCCTTTTCAGCCAGATGCTTGCCCACTTCATCATCCAGCTCAGTCGGGAAAGGGCCGGAGCCGACACGTGTAGTGTAAGCCTTGGTGATGCCCAGCACATAATGCAGCATCTGCGGCCCCACACCACTGCCCGCACAAGCCGCGCCTGCTATGCAGTTGCTGGAAGTAACAAAAGGATAAGTACCATGATCGATATCAAGCAAAGTACCCTGGGCACCTTCAAACAATAAATTCTGTCCGGCCTTGTTCGCCTCATATAGCGCCCGCGGCACATCCATGACCAGCGGTTTGATACGCTCGGCCAAAGCCAAGGCACCATCCAGCGTTTGCTGAAAATCTACCGCATCCGCATGGAAATAATTTTTAAGCACAAAGTTGTGATAGTCCAGCACCTCGCCCAATTTGGCGGCAAAACGCTTGCGGTGAAACAGGTCTTGTAAACGAATAGCACGGCGCGCTACCTTGTCTTCATAGGCCGGGCCTATGCCGCGCCCGGTAGTGCCGATCTTGGCTGCACCCTTGGCCAGCTCACGCGCTTTATCAATGGCTTCGTGGTAAGGCAAAATCAGCGGACAGGCTTCAGAGATGCGCAAGCGGCCATAGACATCTACCCCGGCAGCAGCCAGTTCATCCATTTCCTTGAGCAGCGCCGACGGCGACAATACTACGCCATTGCCTATGTAGCATCTGACATGATCACGCAAGATGCCGGAAGGGATCAGATGCAATACGGTTTTTTTGCCAGCTATGACCAAGGTATGCCCAGCATTGTGCCCGCCCTGAAAACGCACCACGCCTTGTGCATGGTCGGTAAGCCAATCGACTATTTTACCCTTGCCTTCATCACCCCATTGGGTGCCAATTACCACTACATTTTTGGACATTAAAATTTCCTGACTCTCAAAACTTCAATTCGACTACCTGCCATGCGCCATTACGCAGCACCAGCTCACGATCGCAACCCAGTTCGCTGCGCAGCGCCGGATTGTTAAGCAAATCCACTACTACTGCCTGCCCCTGGGAACGCAACTCGCTAATTTTTTTATGCAACGCAGCGTCACTCTGATGCGGCGCAAGTATGCCTTTAGGCTGGGCTTGTTGTGCCAGCAAGCCATGCAGCTGGCGCAAGTCCATGCTAAAGCCGGTGGCAGGCCGCGCGCGACCAAAGCTTTTGCCAACATCGTCATAACGTCCGCCCAGCGCAATGGCATCATGGCTATTAGCATGATAAGCGGCGAATACCATGCCACTGTGATAGTGATAGCCACGCAATTCCGCCAGATCGATGCCTATGCTGTGCGCCAGAGGTTGCAGGTGCATGGCCGCTTGTTGTAGTGCATTCAATGCAGCCGTGACTTCTGGATAATCCGGTAATACCGTGCGCGCTTCGGCCAATATTTCCACGCCGCCATATAAATGCGGTAAGGCCAGCAAGGCTTTTTTCACTTCCGGCACCAAGCCCGTCACCAACATACGCAAGGCCGGTGCATCTTTGCCTTGCAGCGCGTTAAACAATTCTGCTTCCAGTGCTGCGCTTATTCCAGCACGCTTTACTAAGGCCCGGAACAGCGCAACATGACCCAGGTCGAGATGAATGCCTTTAATACCAAGCGAGGTTAAGGCCTGCAAGCATAAACACTGGATTTCCAGATCGCTTTCCAAACCAGCATGGCCATATAATTCCGCCCCAATTTGCAATTGTTCGCGGGTGCGCATCAGCCCGGCAGGCTGGGTGTGCAACACGCTACCGGCATAGCACAGCCGGGTTATGCCCTGGCGATTGAGCAGATGCGCATCTATGCGCGCGGTCTGCGGTGTGATGTCGGCACGCAAGGCCAAAGTGCGTCCACTTAACTGGTCCACCAGTTTAAAGGTACGCAAGTCCATATCATGACTGTCGTTGATCAATAATGATTCGGCATATTCCAGCAGAGGAGGAACCACCAATTGATATCCGGATAGGCGGAATAACTCCAGCACATCGGCACGCATGCATTCAATGCGGGCCGCCTCATCCGGTAACATGTCCTGAATATATTCCGGCAATAGCCAATTTGAATTGGTCATCATTGAGTCCAATACAGTAATAGCAACCCGGCCAACATGGCGGAAATTCCTATGAAGCGGAGTTGTCCATCGGTGAGCAGCAGCAATTTGCGAAATGTGTCACGCCACAGGGTGGGAAACAGGAATGGCAGCATGCCTTCAATAACCAGCATCAGCGCCAGTCCGGTTATCCAATAATTGAGCATTGGGAATCTCTATTTCCCTGCCTTACCTGAACCCTTGAGGTATTTGAAAAAATTGGAACTAGGATCAATTACCATGACATCGCTCTTGTTTTTGAAACTTTGTTTGTAAGCTTCCAGACTGCGGTAGAAAGAATAGAACTCAGAGTTGCGGCCAAACGCAGCGGCATAAAGCGCAGATGCCTTGGCATCGCCTTCGCCTTTTATCTTTTGCGCATCACGATAGGCATTGGCCAGTATCACTTCGCGTTGCCGATCAGCATCGGCGCGTATTTTTTCGCTTTCCGCATTGCCAGTCGCGCGCAATTCATTAGCTACCCGTTTGCGCTCGGCGTCCATGCGACGGTAAACTGAGTCGCTGATTTCCAGCGGAAAATCCACCCGCTTCAGGCGTACATCCAGCACCTGTACGCCGATCTTGCGCGCATCAAAATCGGCTTTTTCGCGCAGCACTTCCATGATGCGCTCGCGCTCGCCGGATACCACTTCATGTATGGTGCGTTTGCCGAACTCTTCACGCATACTGGCATTAACCGTTTGCATCAAACGCGTTTCCGCGCGCATCTCGTCACCGCCCACGCTGATGTAATACTGTTTTACATCGGCGATACGCCATTTGACAAATGAATCTACCATTACGTTTTTCTTTTCTGCGGTAATGAAACGCTCAGGCTCCACGCTATCCATGGTCAGAATACGCGAATCAAAATAGCGCACATTCTGCACCAGTGGCATTTTGAAATACAAGCCAGGCTCAGTTTTTACTTCTACCATTTCGCCCAACTGCAATACGATGGCTGTCTGCCGCTGATCCACGATGTATGCGCTCAACCCGAACAAGAGCAGTGCCGCAACAGCACCTATCAAAATAATATTGCTTAAGTTATTTTTCATTAACGTGACTCCCTGTCGCGACCGCGCAAGGTCTCGCGCGTCTCATTTACTGGTGGTGCTGCATGTTCCATGGCAGGTTTAGCCGCAGTGGAGGTATCCGCCGCAGGATTGGTACTTTGTATCAATTTATCCAATGGTAAATACAGCAAGTTACCACTGCCACTTTTTTGATCGACCAGTACTTTGGTGCTACTGGTCAGTATTTGCTGCATCATGTCTATATACATGCGCTCCCGCGTTACACCCGGCGCTTTCTCGTATTCCGCCACCACCTGTTTAAAGCGGCTGGCATCACCCTCGGCACTGGCAATCACACTCTGTTTATAACCCTCTGCCTCCTGCATCAGGCGTGCGGCCGCTCCTTTGGCGCGCGGTACCACATCATTAGCATATGCCTGACCCTCATTCTTTTGGCGCTCTCTGTCCTGCCCTGCTTTGACTGCATCATCAAATGCGGCTTGCACTTGTTCCGGCGGCTGCGCATTCTGCATGGTCACCTTGCTCACCATGATGCCGGTCTTGTACCGATCCAGAATGTCCTGGATCAGCTTGGTGGTAGCTGCTGCCACCTGCTCACGTCCTTCGTACAATACAAAATCCATTTTGTTCTTGCCGACTATTTCTCTGACCGCAGTTTCTGCGGCCTGACGCACATTCTCGTCCGGCGCGCGGTTGTTAAACAGAAAATCGGCGGGGTCTTTAAGGAAGTATTGCACCGCAAACTGAATATCGATGATGTTTTCATCATCGGTCAGCATTAATGCCTCTTTCAGGATTTTGTTTTTGACATTATCCCGGTAGCCGACTGCCACCGTTCTGACCTGGCTCAGGCTCACCACTTCTACCGATTCAATCGGAAAAGGAAAATGCCAGCGTGGCCCAGGCTGAGTCGCCTCTACATATTTGCCAAAGCGTAACACCACGCCGCGCTGACTGGCATCTACAATGTAGAAGCCGCTGGCTACCCAAATCAAAATTACGATGACTATGAGCAGACCAATGCCGCTACCAAATTTATTGACTCCGTTACTATTCGGCCCTTTAGGCCCCCCGCTTTTGATGCCGAATAGTGACGCAATTTTTTTATTGAGGTCACGCAATATCGCTTCCAGATCGGGCGGGCTGCTATTTCTATTGCCCCATTGCGGGTCATTCAATCCCATAATTCATCCTGTTGTCAGTTAAGTTCATTATTAAGCGGATGCCATTCCTGCCTGGAAACAGCATGCGGACGCGCATCCCGCATCTCGGCCAAGGCCATTCGCAATTCATCCATACCTGCGCCGGTTTTGGCGCTTAAATGAATGCGTGCGATTCTACCATATTCATCGCGCTGTACGCCTGCTGGCAAGCCCTGCAAATCTATCTTGTTGAACACCAGAATCTGCGGGATGTGCTGCGCCTCGATCTCCTGCAATACCTTGTTTACTTCTGTGATCTGGTCAAATCTTTCCGGGCTGTTGGCATCCACTACGTGCAGCAGCAAATCGGCTTGCGCTGTCTCTTCCAGAGTACTGCGAAACGCCGCCACCAGGCCATGCGGCAAATGGCGAATAAACCCGACCGTATCCGACAATACTACCTGCACCCGCAAGGAGTACGCCGACGGGGACCCGATGCCTGCGGCATCACCTTCTTGCTGCCCTGCACCTTCGATAAACATCTTGCGCGAAGTCGTATCCAGCGTGGCGAACAGTTGATCCGCCACATACACATGGGATTGGGTCAGCCTGTTGAACAAGGTGGATTTCCCGGCATTGGTATAGCCAACGATGGATACCGAGAACACATCGGAACGATTACGCGCCCGGCGCATTACTTCACGCTGCCGCGCCAGTTTTTCCAGACGGTCTTGCAACATCTGCACGCGCTTGTCCAGCTTGCGCCGATCCAGTTCCAATTGGGTTTCACCTGGGCCACGCGCGCCCACTGCATATTTTTGCTGCCCCATGTCAGTATTCATGCCGACCAGACGCGTAGAAAGGTATTTAAGCTGGGCCAACTCAACCTGCACCTTGCCTTCGTGGCTTTGCGCGCGTAAGGCAAAAATATCCAGGATCAACATGGTGCGGTCTATAACACGAGTTTTGATTTTGGCAGTGAGATTGCGCATCTGCGCCGGAGACAAGTCGTGGTTAAAAACGACTAGTGGTACCTGGTGTTGCTCAACCAGCGCGGCAATTTCATCCACTTTACCGCTACCTGCAAATAAGGAGGCATCGGGGCGTTGACGGCGTCCTTCTACCAGAGCGAGCGTCTGTATGCCGGCACTTTCTGCCAGCAAATGCAACTCTTCCAAGCTTTCTACATAATCTGGTGCACCAAAGTCCAGACTGACCAGTATCGCCGTGTTGGCTGCCGTGGTGCGCTCATGCATCAGAACACTACTCGGTTTCTAGCGGAATAGTAATGGCGCGTGCCGGTACAATGGTGGAAATGGCATGCTTGTATACCATCTGCGTAATAGTGTTCTTCAGCAATACTACATACTGATCAAATGATTCAACTTGACCCTGGAGCTTAATGCCATTCACCAAATAAATGGCGACCTGCACATGTTCCTTGCGCAATGCATTCAGGAACGGGTATTGTAACTGTTGCCCTTTTATACTCATAATTTACTCTATTGGTTATGGCCGGATAGCTACTGTACTGGATTTTTGCGCTATCTGGAAGGGCGAGCCTTGTCCAATGACAAATGAGCCTGAACGAAGGAGCGTGTTTCCACCGTGAGATGAGCCTGGAAGGTCGGAAGTTGGGATCATGGAGGCATGATCGTGACTTTACATACCCAAGGAATCCAAACATTAGCACAGGTGCA
>JAUSKS010000167.1 GCA_030646595.1 Gallionellaceae bacterium
CGCACCTGGCGCACCACGCCGCTGAAGTTGCGGTCAGGAAAAGCATCCACACGAAAGCTGGCCGGCTGGCCGGCACGTATGCTGCCCACATCCGCCTCGGCGTAGCTGGAATCAATCTGCATCTTGCTCAAGTCCTGGGCAATCTTGAACAACACAGGTGCCTGAAAACTGGCGGCCACGGTCTGGCCGAGATCTATTTCGCGCGACACGATCACGCCGGATACTGGCGAACGGATTACGGTATTTTGCAGATTGGTGCGATCACGCGATGCCTGCGCTTGAGCGACGGCCAATTGCGCCTGCGCCAGCTTGAGCGCCTGTTCGGCCTGATCGAGTTCCTGGCGCGATACATATTCCTGGGCGAACAGCGAGCGCATGCGCGTTGCATTGGCCTGCGCCAATTCCAGCGAGGCATTGGCGCTGGATACATTGGCCTCGCTTTGTTGCACTTGTGCCTGGGTTAGCGCGGGATCCAGCTCCAGCAAAATCTGCCCGGCGCTTACATGGTCGTTAAAATCGGCATACAGTTTTTTGACGATGCCGGAAACCTGACTGCCAACACTGACCAGGCGCACCGGGTTCAGCGTACCATTCGCGGCCACCGATTGGATAATTGCCCCCCGATCCACAGGCGTAGTTACGTAACGATTTTCTGCGGCTAGTTTTTTGGGCATCAGCCACCAGACGATAGCGCCCAATATGGCCAGCACCAGCAATGCCAATAAACTTTTTTTTACTAAACGAATATTCATGGTTCGCCTCAATTATTTTTTTGCACCATAGTGAGATCAAGCTGACCGATGGCCTGGGCCAATACAAACTTGCTGGCCTTGAAATCGTACAAGGCGCTAACCTGCTGCTGGCGCGCACTGGCCAATGCGCTTTGCGCAGTCAGCACATCCAGTATGTTACCCAGCCCGGCCTGATAGCGGCCCGAAATTGTTTTCTCGGATTGATCTGCCGAGGCCAGCAAATCATTTGCGGCAACCAGGGCTTGGCTATTGGTCAGCAACGCTTGATAGGCTTTCCACACATCCAGTGCAATCTGGTTGGCGATGCGATCACGATCTGCCACCTTGCCTTCCAGTTGCGCTTGCGCAACACGGGATTGGTAATTGTTCTTGAAGCCGGTGAATAAAGGTACGCTAAGCGAAATGCCTATGCTCTGGCTGCGCACTGCGTTCGACATGTCAGATGCTTTGGATAGTCCCAGCGCGCCGTTCAAGCTGATGCTGGGCAGTCCGCTTGCATTGGCCGCAGCCAGTTGCGCCTCGGCTGCCTTGATCTGCGCCTCGGCTGCCAACAACTCTGGTCGTTTTTGCCGCGCGTCCGCGATCAGCTTGCCGATGTTCTGTTCTATCTTTAAATCCTGCTCGGCCACAGCTTCATCTGTTGGAGTCACCAGTTCAAAAGGCTGTGCCGCAGCCAGGCCCATGATGTTGGCCAATGTGCCTTGCGCATTCGCAGCTTCACCTGCGGCGCGGATGCGGTTCAGTTTCGCCTGAGACCACGCTGTCCGTGCCTGCAAGCGGTCAGCCAGCGTGGCCGTCCCTGCATCGCTTCTGGCCTGTGCTGCATTCAGACTTTTTTCTGCTGCTGTCTCGGCCACCTGGTAGGCTTGCACACTGGCGCGTACCGATAACAAGGTGTAATAAGCTTGAACTGCGCTCAAGAAAGTGCCCTGCAAAACCCCATCTCGCGCCGCATTGGCAGCAATCAAGAGTTGTTGCGCATTCTCCACACCGGCGGCACGTCCGCCAAAATCGTACAGCAAATAACTGGCGGTTACGCTGGCGCTTCTTTGTGCAGAAGAAGTGGTCGTGCCTGCGCTCGAAGAGCGCGAGTGCGAATCAGCAAGCTGTCCAGTAAAGGTAGGCAGATAGGACGACATGCTGACCCCTAACTGCGCAGCCTGCGCACGCGCACTGGCCCATTGCGCACGAGTCTGCGGGTTATTGCACAAGGTCAGGTCAACCACATCTGCCAGTGTAAGGGGATTCAATTTCCCATCTGCATGGCAGGCGCTGCTATCGTTTTTTTTATCGAGTGAACTCGCAGGAAGGTGGCGTTCGGTGTCAAACGGATCGTAATCGCCCAGCGCAGTTAAAGGCCAGACAAGTAACGCGCAGTTGAATAATATTAATGTCAGAGCCGATTTATTTCGCAACATAAATTAGGAGTTGAATTGTCAAGCTGCGGTATGACGCAAAGCGCCGAGTATAACAAGGACCGCCTATTGACCCGACAGGTATAACCAAGTTCCCACCACCGTGTCCGGGTTCAACGACACGGCATTTATGCCCTGCTCCACCAGCCACTGCGCCAAATCAGGATGGTCAGACGGGCCTTGACCACAGATACCGATATATTTGTCGGCTTTGCGGCAAGCCTGGATGGCCATGCTGAGCAAGGCTTTCACGGCATCATTGCGCTCGTCGAAGGCACCTGCCACCAGACCGGAATCGCGATCTATGCCCAAGGTGAGCTGGGTCAGATCATTCGAGCCGATGGAAAAACCATCGAAGTATTGCAAAAACTGCTCGGCCAGCAAGGCATTGGAAGGTATTTCGCACATCATGATCACGCGCAAACCATTTTCACCGCGCTTCAAACCATTTTTGGCCAGCTCGGCAATCACGCCACGCGCCTCTTCCAGTGTGCGCACAAAAGGGATCATCGCTTCGATGTTGGTCAATCCCATGTCGTCGCGTACCTTGCGCAGGGCGCGACATTCCAGTGCGAAGCAATCGCGGAAGCTGTCGGCGATGTAACGTGATGCGCCGCGAAATCCTATCATCGGATTTTCTTCCTGCGGCTCGTACTGTTTGCCGCCGAGCAAGCTGGAATATTCATTGGATTTGAAATCGGAAAAGCGCACGATCACCGGCTTGGGCGCGAAGGCCGCGCCCAATGTGGCGATGCCTTCGGCCAGTTTGTCCACATAAAAATCCAGCGGCGTGGCATAGCCCGCGCATTTCTCCTCGACCTGTGCTTTCAATTCCGCTGGCAAATCGGGATAAGCCAATATTGCCTTGGGATGGATGCCTATCATGCGCGCGATAATAAATTCCAATCGGGCCAGTCCCACGCCCGCATTGGGCAAGCGGCTGAACTCAAACGCCAGTTCCGGATTGGCCACATTGAGGGAAATTTTGACGGGTGGCACCGGCATCTTGTCCAGCGCCAAGTCCAACACTTCAATGTCGAGCAGTCCCTGATACACCTTACCGATGTCGCCTTCGGCACAGGACACTGTCACGGCATCGCCGCGTTTCAACAAGGTGGTTGCCTCACCACAACCGACTACTGCCGGAATGCCCAGTTCACGCGCGACAATGGCGGCATGGCAAGTACGCCCGCCGCGATTGGTGACGATAGCCGAGGCGCGTTTCATCACTGGCTCCCAATCCGGGTCAGTCATGTCAGTCACCAATACATCGCCCGCCTGCACCTCGGCCATTTTGCTGGCATCGGCCACCAGACAAACTTTGCCGCTGCCGATACGCTGGCCGATGGCACGACCGCTGACTAACACGCTCGATATTTGCTTCAAGCGATAACGGCGCAAGGTATCCAGCCGAGACTGCGCCTGCACCGTCTCCGGTCGCGCCTGCAAGATATACAGCTTGCCATCCACACCGTCCTTGCCCCACTCGATGTCCATGGCGCGGCCATAATGTTGTTCTATGGTGAGCGCGTAGCGCGCCAGTTCTTCCACCTCGGCATCGGTTAGGGAAAAGCGCTGGCTTTCTGCAGCAGGCACATCCACGGTCTGCACTGAGCGCCCGCTCTCGCGCGCATCGCCGAATATCATTTTGATGGCCTTGCTGCCCAGATTGCGGCGTATCACCGCAGGCTTGCCTTGCTTTAATGCTGGCTTGTACACATAAAATTCGTCTGGGTTGACCGCGCCTTGCACTACAGTTTCGCCCAGGCCATAGGCGGAAGTAATGAGTACCACCTGATCGAAACCGGACTCAGTATCCAGTGTAAACATTACGCCACTGGCACCGATGTCGCTGCGCACCATGCGTTGTATCCCTGCCGACAAAGCCACCTCGTGATGTTTAAATCCCTGATGCACACGATAGGCAATAGCTCGGTCGTTATACAGCGAGGCAAATACCTGTTTGATAGCGGACAGCACTTGCTCCTCGCCGTGGATGTTAAGGAAGGTTTCCTGCTGGCCAGCAAATGACGCATCCGGTAAATCTTCAGCGGTGGCAGAAGAACGGATAGCCAGTGAAATATCTGCGCCATCCTGCTGTAATTTCTGATAGGCGTGGCGCACCTCCTCTATCAGACTCTGTGGCAAGGGCGCAGCCATGATCCACTGACGTATCTGCTGACCGACCTTGGCCAGTTCGGTGACATCCGTTACAACCAGATTATCCAGTGCAGTTTGTATGCGTTTGTCCAGCCCATCCTGCACCAGAAAATCGCGGTAAGCCTGCGCAGTAGTTGCAAAGCCGCCCGGCACACGTACCCCAAGCTGCGCCAGCTGGCTGATCATCTCACCGAGCGAGGCATTCTTGCCGCCCACGCGGCCCACATCGCCCATGCGCAAGGCATCAAACCACACGATATATTGCTGCTGTTTCATTTAATCCCCGTTTACAGTCTGGCCGCGCTATCATCCCAACTCTATATGCATAGCTGTCACCATGGCTAGACTACCTGAATCTGTAGAAACATCAATTGATCCGTTTGAAGTTTGAGGAAAATCCAGATGTATTCTGACACTGCTGACCTTTCTGGAGAACACACGCCTGCCCGTGGGTTGACGCACACTCAAGCGCAACAGCGCTTGCTGGCGGAAGGTGCGAACGAATTGCCCCTCGCAGGCAAGCGTGACTTGGCCGCCATTGTGCTGGAGGCGGTGCGTGAGCCGATGTTTTTGTTGCTGCTGGTAGCCGGAGTGATTTATTTGCTGCTGGGCGATATCAGCGATGCGCTGATGCTGATGGGCTTTGTCTGTGTGGTGTTGGGCATCACCATTTATCAGCAGCACAAAACGGAACGGGTGCTTGAGGCCTTGCGCGATCTCACCAGCCCGCGTGCGCTGGTGCTGCGAGACGGTGTTGAACAACGGATTGCCGGACGCGAGGTGGTGCGCGGCGATATTCTGATTCTGTCTGAAGGTGATCGTGTGCCGGCAGATGCAGCGCTGATTGCCTGCCATGATTTTGCGGTGGACGAATCCTTGCTGACGGGCGAGTCGGTAGCGGTGCGCAAGATCGGTCACGATCAAGTTCAATCCCAATTCGAAAGTGAGACAAGGCGGCGACAAGCAAGCGACGAAGACAGTGTAACTAACACGGCCAGGAGCGAGCGCGGAAGCCAACGTAGTATCACTGATGAAGTGGGGTTGGAACCGGGGGGCGATGATACGCCGTTCGTGTACTCCGGAACACTGGTTGTGCAAGGGCACGGCACGGCATGTGTGCTGGCGACCGGGCAGCACACCGAGCTCGGAAAAATCGGCAAAGCCATGCAGGAGTTGGCTATCGAAGCCACCCCATTACAGCAGGAAATTACCAGGCTGGTGCGCAAGTTGGCCATCATTGGTGTGCTGTTGAGCCTGTTACTGGTAGCAATTTATGGCATTGTTCGCAACGATTGGCTGCATGGTCTGTTAGCGGGCATTACGCTGGCCATGTCACTTCTGCCGGAAGAGTTTCCATTGATACTGATCGTCTTTCTGGCAATGGGGGCATGGAAAATTTCCCGTCATCAGGTGTTGACCCGCCGCGTACCCACAGTGGAAGCATTAGGTTCGATCACGGTGCTGTGCGTGGATAAAACCGGCACACTTACATTCAACCGTATGGCGGTGCAGCAGATGGTCGTGGGTGATGCATCATTCGCGGTGGGTACTTCGCCACTTCCTCTCCCCAAAAATTTTCATGAACTGCTTGGGTTTGCCATTTTGTCCAACGAAGTTTCTCCATTCGACCCGATGGAAAAGGCCATTCATGCCTTCGGCACAGATCATCTGGCTGACACCGAATATTTGCATCATGATTGGGTGCTGGAAAAGGAATATGCGCTGTCACCACAACTGCTCGCACATTCGCACGTCTGGCGCGCGAGCGAGCGCGATAAATATGTGGTAGCAAGCAAAGGCGCGCCGGAAGCGGTGGCTGATCTGTGCCATCTGGATGCGGCACAACTGGCCGCGCTGAACGGGCAGATCAATACGCTCGCAGCCCAAGGCATGCGTGTACTGGGCGTGGCCAAGGCCAGTTATAAAGGTCCAAAATGGCCCGATACCCAACATGATTTCGATTTTAAATTTATCGGCTTGATCGGCCTGGCTGATCCGGTGCGTCCTACCGTCACGGCGGCACTCAAGGAATGCGTTGCAGCGGGCATCCGCGTGGTCATGATTACCGGCGACTATCCCATCACAGCTGCGGCAATCGCCCGGCAAATCGGCCTGGAAGCAG
>JAUSKS010000181.1 GCA_030646595.1 Gallionellaceae bacterium
CGGAAAAGGGGAGATCGATCCTGGCCTTATGGGAATTGGTGTCCCAATTTTGCGAGAGGACGGAGACTTGGCTGGAAGTCTGACGACCATCTTGCCACTCCATGAGTTATCGCCTATAGCACTTGAACGTGTGGTTTTGAAAACTCAACGAGCTGCCGCTGAAATTTCCTCTCTAATTACAACCCATCGCCACCCTGACCCATCGCTTGTCGTTCGAGTAGCAGATGCAGATGTGCCTACTAAAAAAGCGAGAGCACATAACCAGTCAAAACCCAAACGACGATCCAGCTTGAAGATTTGATACTACAAACATTCAGAGTCTGTTTACATCAACTATCCGCAACCACTTTTAACTTAAAACACAATGCGCTTCACTACATTTCGTTCCACTTCTGGAAACCGCCTTGGAGTTCATTCAGGCGATTTATTGATCGACCTTAACCAAGCGCAACCCCATGTACCGGCCGACCTACGGCTAGCCCTTAACCAGGGGATAGACCTTAAAGCAGCTGCTCGGCAAGCTTTGACTATGGAGGTCCCGAAACTAGATACCACAAAGACGCCATTGGCTCCAGTGATGCCCGAACCAGGCAAGATCATATGCTTAG
The DNA here is from genome assembly GCA_030646595.1 of Gallionellaceae bacterium. Lineage (GTDB taxonomy): Bacteria > Pseudomonadota > Gammaproteobacteria > Burkholderiales > Gallionellaceae > Nitrotoga. The sequence continues at coordinate 609 of JAUSKS010000181.1, forward strand.
GTTTGAACTATTACGACCATGCAAAAGAAGGTGGCCGTGACAAGCCAAGCTATCCTTGGTTCTTTATGCGCTGTGCAACGTCCTTGATGGCACACGGCGAGCCAGCCATCCTTCCGCGCGTGTCTAAGACATTTGATTACGAGGCAGAACTTGCCGTCGTCATTGGGAAGCGAGCGCGTCATGTGACAAGAGAACAGGCGCTTGAATATGTTTTTGGATATACCTGCTTCAATGACATGTCTGTAAGGGACTATCAAAAACGAACACCCCAGTGGACTATCGGAAAAAATTTCGATAGCACCGGTGGCTTCGGTCCAGTACTGGTTACAGCCGACGAATTACCGGCTGGAGCTGCTGGCCTGCGGATTCAATGCCGCTTGAATGGTCAAGTTGTACAAGACGCAAATACTTCCGACATGATTTTTGGGGTAGCTGAGACAATCGAATTGCTGACTGAATGTATGACGCTCGAGCCAGGTGACGTGATCGTCATGGGCACACCAGCTGGCGTCGGGTTTGCTCGTACACCACCGCTGTGGATGAAAGTCGGTGATGTAGTTGAAGTAGAAATTGAAGGGATTGGCACACTAGTCAATCAAGTGAACGATGAAGCACTGATCTGTTGATGTATGAAGTTATGAATCGAAGTTGAATTGCGAAAAAGTAGACAGTAATCAAAGAGCTTACTGAAGTTACAGTTAGCAGCCATTGGTAATTGTCCGCTTTCGCGCTGCGGATTCAACCGGTCGCCCATACCGGACACCCAAGCAAATGGCAGATCAAGAGCCACAGCGGTCACAGCAAGCGCAGGCCAGCCGCCTCAACATAGGCTTTGTAGACAAAGGGTAGCCTTGTGGGGTGGTTACGTTGCCATCGCTCTAACTGAAGCCTTCTAGGTAGGCCGCGCTGTTGATGGGGGCCAAGACGCCATTGGCAAACTTGCCTGCTTCTTCCAAAATTTGGCGCGAGGTGTCTGCGCTCAAGCGGCAGGCGCTTGCAAGACTTCTTCAATGACAAAATGCATGTCCCGCCGCGGGGCTTTGTAAGTCCACATGAGCGTCTCCAGATTATTCATTAGGGCTAATTTAATTATTAAATTTAACTATAAATGCAAATAAAATGCATTCAACTTTTTATTTTTCAATTTTCAACCTTGCTGCACTACGCCTTTTTCAATAAGCGTACTGATTTCAGTTTCGTTAAAACCAAATTCTTTCAGTACAGCTGTGCTGTGCTGCCCCACACGGGGAGCAGCAGAGATTGCAGGCGAGTCAATAGTGCCATTCAATGTGACTGGTGAGCCGATACCGCGTCCCATGCCGCCAAGACCATCAGGTACATCAATGACCATGCCAGCTGCACGCGTTTGGGGGTGCTCCAGCGCTTGGCTGGGTGTGTTCACCGGACCCGCTGGCACGCCAAGCGCATCAAACCGAGCACACCATCGAGAGACACTGTCGTTTGCCAGGACTGTGTTGATCAAGTCTTCGAGCTCTGCGCGATGTTGAACCCGGCGCTGCGGGTGGTCGAACCGTGGGTCGTCTCGCCATTCTGGATGTCCCAAGACCTCGCAAATATTACTCCAAGCTTTGGGGTTTCCGCCACCGATCACAATGCCACCATCCGCTGCTTGAAAAACTTGGTAGGGCGCAATCAATGAATGCGCTGTGCCCAAAGGCGGCGTGTTCATGCCACTGGAAAAATAATTGGCCGCTAGCCAGTAGGTTTGTTGCATGGCTGCTTGGAGCAATGATGTATCAACCCGTTGTCCTTGACCCGTTTTCAGGCGATGAATATATGCAGCTAGTATCCCGAAAGCCGCCAATATGCCGGCATTTGTATCAGCAAGCGAAATGCCCGGCTTAACCGAAGGGCGACCAGGTTCACCTGTGGCGCTGATAATTCCGCTGAAAGCTTGCAATATTAGGTCAAACCCGCCTGTCTTCGCCATGGCACCAACGCGACCGTAGCCGGTGATTGAGCAGTAGATAAGTGCGGGGTTGAATTCTTTAAGTTGGTCATAACTCAGTCCCATTTTTTCCATCACACCAACCCGAAAGTTTTCGGTCAACACGTCCGACTGTGCAACCATACGCTGTAGAACCGCGCGGCCTTCAGGCGTGCGTGAATCGAGTGCCAACGATCTCTTACCTCTGTTGATCATGCGGAAAGAAGGTGGTAGCGCTGCATCGCCGGGTTTCTGATATTGGCGGGCGTCATCGCCGCCAGGAAACTTTTCAATTTTGATGACCTCAGCACCGAGGTCGGCGAGCATCAAGCCGCAAGTTGGTCCTGCCATGATTTGGGCTAGTTCGAGAACACGCACGCCGCTGAGGGGTAAATGTGGCACGTGCTGCGAATGAGTATTCGCGTTTGCTGTTTTGTCAGACATATCAATTGCCCTGAAATTGTGGAGGGCGGCGCTCTGCAAATGCAGTCCGGCCTTCTGCAAAGTCACTGCTTAGCTTCGTCAAGTTCTCTCGTTCACGGAGGGCTAACTCATCAAACTTACCAGCAGCAATTTCGTTGAGCGACTGCTTTGTTAGCTTTGCAGCTATCGGAGCCAGCTGAGCCAATTTATTTGCCAAAGATTGAACGGCAATATCAAAATTGCTTGCTGTTACCAATTCTTCAAACAAATCTCTATCAGCAAGTTGTTCCATCTTCAGCGTTTGGGCGGTCAAAAAAGCACGCTTAGCGAGGTTCAATCCTAATCTCGACACATAGCGGCGCATACCGTTAGGGTAATAGTGCAGACCCAGTGCGCAGGCTGGCATGCGGAACTCTGTTCCTTGTAGACCCAATCGCAGATCACAAGCGAGCATGAGATCCGTAGCACCGCCGTACACGCTGCCGTTGAGCGCGCAAAGTGTAATCGGTCGCAGCAGCTCAAGTGAATCAGCTAATTTTTCAAACAATCGCGGATCGTGCTTGTCGTTATCAAAGCCGCTGACGTGGTAACCCGCACAAAAAACTGGTTTAGTTTGATTTGTCGTGTTTGCTTTCAGAATGACCACGCGTACGGCGAGGTTTGAATTGAGCTGCTCAAAAGTGGCCAATAGGCTATGTAAATCTTCATCATGCAGACTATTGCGTTGGGATGGGCGATTCAGGGTGATCGTAGCAATGCCACTATTAATTTGCACCAGCGGTGTTGATTCAGTTGCAGGCAAGAAGTCAGTCATAGTGGCTCAATCTTCGGGAGTGAAGCCAGAAGCCTTCACGATACCGCCCCAGCGCGTATGGTCGGCTTTGACCCGTCGCGCAAAGTCAGCTGCTGCTTCACCGGCTCCTGCATCGAAAGATGATTTGGCTAAAGATTCCAGCAAGGACTTAGATTTCAGCGCCTCTCGCACCGCAGTGTTGAGCTTGGTGACAATATCAGCTGGCGTTTTTGCGGGCAAGAAAACTCCAAACCATTCAATCGCTTGGACGTCTTTAATACCCGCTTCAGCCAGAGTGGGTATATTCGGCAAAGTCGCACTACGGCTGGCTCCGCTCACAGCCAGTGCTCGCAGCTTACCGGATTGAATGTGAGGTAAAGCGTTTGACAACACACTCACATTGGCGGCAATCTGGCCGCCCAGCAGGTCGTTCAATGCAGGGGCCGCACCTTTGTAAGCCACATGCGTCAGAGGTATGCCAGATGCATTTGACAATGCAACACCCGTGAAGTGAGGAATCGACCCCGCGCCGGATGATCCGTAATTGGCTTCTTTCGGGTTGGCTCTGCACCATTGCAAAAAGTCAGCCAAGTTTTTGACACTGGCTGGGACCATGGGGCCAATGGCTACAACAAATTGAGCGGAGGCGACCGTTATCACAGGTGCAAAGTCGACAAGCGGGTCATAACTCAGTTTTTTAAAGATATGCGGGTAGACCACCATCATCGAGGCAGGAGTTACCACCATCGTTGTGCCATCAGCTTCGCTGTTTTTTAAAGCTTCCAGCGCGATGCGACCACCGGCACCAGCCTTGTTGTCCACAATGATGCTAGATGCATAGCTGCCCAGTTGTAGCGACAAGGCTCGTGCGATCAGGTCGGCCGACCCGCCAGGTGGGAAGCCCACGATGATTTTGACCGGCTTGGATAACGTTTGAGCCATGCCTAAAGTGGGCAGGCCGGTCAGGGTGGCGGTCACCGCACTGATTGAAAATTGACGACGATTTATCATGGTTTGTCTCCCAAAGTGTTTTATGTGCGTGGATCGTATCGGTACATTGATAAATGACAAATAGCCAGCAAATCATTACACTGATGAAATTATGTCAACAATTGATCGCTCTCCGGACGTCTTAAATGCTGTTTCAGTGTTTGTGCAAGTGGCGCAGCTGAAAAGCTTCACTGCAGCTGCTCACAAGCTTGGCATGACTGCCTCCGGTGTAAGTAAAGCGGTGAGCCGGCTGGAG
>JAUSKS010000183.1 GCA_030646595.1 Gallionellaceae bacterium
TCAGCCACAAGCAAGCGGGGCTGCGCAACTCGCCCTGGCGGGGCGCACAAACCGCGCCCCACTGCGGAGCTCAAACAGTGCTCGCCTAAACCTCCGCTCGCTTGTGGCAGATCGAGGCGGCGCACAGGGGATGAAAAGCGAAAACCCAAAATCAAAAAACCTTTGAATCGTAGGGTGGGCACATTGTGCCCACCATCTGTTCAATCGCCGCGTGGGCACAAAATCGTGCCCACCTTACCGGGCTGTGGGGTAGACCATATAACTGTTAGGAACGCCTGTAATTAAAAATTCATAGGTTCTCAGCAGATCGTTGTAAAGCATATAGAGATCATCTACGTATAGTGGCGTGAACTTCGCTGCCCCAAATCGGCTATTTGGGTGAATAGCCCTGATTCGGTCATCATAGTATTCGCCGTAATAACGCTCCGAGATTGCTGGTTCGTTGAACGCGCTTAGCAAATAATTCGAGGCATCGCGATTCGTGGGGTTCGGGTTACCTGCCAATCGGAGGCGATTCAAGATGATTTGTAACGTTGCTTCGAGCGAGACATAAATCTCCAGACACGCCGTATCAACAAATGATCTACCGAGACACCGTAACATGCCACATTTCAATAAGTGCGAAAGCCCGCGAATTAGCATGGTGTCATTGGGCTTTATATGCTCAAAGAGAAATAAATGGTATTCAGTGGAATTCAATTTTGAATTGAATTCGTACGGCCTATTTTTCAAAAATGGTGGCAACTCCTCCCATGAATTAGTATCTTTACCAGATGCAAAGCGGACGGCGATTTCATTCTTCAGAGTATCCACGATCTCTGCGAGAAGTTCGGGATTTGAAAGGTCTTCGCCATTGTCTTCTAAGTAGAAAGGCCAACGGGCCGGAAACAAGAAGGCCTTGCCGTGATCGGGGTGAATCCCGACAACTATGGAGCTTAATAACGCGATCTCTTCAGCATCACACCATGCTAATTCGTAATAGTCCGACTCTTCTTCAACTCGGGTCGCAGAAAACGACAGATGCTCGTCAATATACAGTGATGCGTTGGTTGTCATAAAAGAGGATGCTGGCAGCATACTAAAAGTCGTCATTGGCCGTAGGGTGATGCGTTTTTTTGGCTTTGATTTCGCAAATATCACAGAACCCTCGTGTGTAATCTAATGTTAAGTAGATGCAATGAAACGTGCCAGAAAAGGCATCTTCGAGCAAATATGGTGTTCACTCTAAACATTCCCAAAAACTGGAGCAAGAACTTTCAGGATTCTCACTGTGAAACATTAAATAGCCGGTGCCCACACCGCCCGGTTGGGTGGGCACGATTTTGTGCCCACGCAGTGATTTTGAACTTTGCTTTTCATCCCCTGTGCGCCGCCTCGATCAGCCGTAAGCAGGCGGAGGTTTAGGCGAGCACTGTTTGAGCTCCGCAGTGGGGCGCGGTTTGTGCGCCCCGCCAGGGCGAGTTGCGCAGCTCCGCTTGCTTGTGGCTGATCGAGGGACCCGCGCAGCGGCGGCAAACCGGGGTCGCCTTCTTGTTGGTTACTTTTTCTTGGCGACGCAAGAAAAAGTGACCAGCTGCCGGGCTGCCCCCGGCGAAGTTTGTTTTAGGTTTTTCTAGCTGCATTAAAGGTACAGCGGAAAATTCAAGCTTCTACCCTCTCCCCAGCCCTCTCCCTGTAAGGGAGAGTGGGTAGTGTTCCCTATAAATCCAGCAACACCCTTCCCGGATATTCCAGCGCTTCCTTGATCGCTGCCAGAAACAGCACCGCATCGCGACCATCCACAATGCGGTGATCATAAGACAACGCCAGATAATTCATGGGGCGTATGACGACCTGGCCGTTCTCGGCCACGGGCCGGTCTTTGGTGGCGTGGATGCCGAGGATGGCGCTTTGCGGGGGATTGATAATGGGCGTGGAGAGCATGGAGCCGAATACGCCGCCGTTGGAGATGGAGAAGGTGCCACCATTTAATTCTTCCAGCGTAATTTTTCCATCCTTGGCGCGCGCGCCGAAATCGGTAATTTGTTTTTCGATGTCGGCCAAAGATAATTTATCGGCATCGCGGATGATGGGTACCACCAGGCCGCGCTCGCTGCCGATGGCCACGCCGATGTCGTAATAACCGTGGTAAATAATATCCGTGCCATCTACGGAAGCATTCACCACGGGAAATTTTTGCAAGGCCATGACGGTTGCCTTGACGAAGAAGGACATGAAGCCCAGTTTAACGCCGTGCTTTTTCTCGAACGCTTCTTTATAACGGGTGCGCAGTTCGATCACCGGCTGCATGTTTACTTCGTTAAAGGTGGTGAGGATGGCGGCATTCTGTTGCGATTGCAGCAGGCGTTCGGCGATGCGCTGGCGGATGCGCGTCATGGGGACACGCTGTTCCATGCGACCGCTGGCGGATGCGGCAGAAGCAACAGTTTTACCCCCGCCCTCCCCCTTAAAAGAGGAGGGAGTAGTGGGCTGCGGTTCTTTTGCGGTACTCAGTACATCTTCTTTAGTCACCCGCCCGCCGCGTCCGCTGCCACTGATGGTTGCCGTATCCACTTTATTTTCCGCCGCAATTTTTTTCGCGGCAGGCATCACGGCGGCTTGTGCTTGCGCTGCAACGGCTGGTTTTTTCTGCACGCTTGCTGCCGTATCCAATATTGCAATCACTTCATTGCTGGTCACTTTATCACCATCCTTCTTCAGAATTTTGCTCAGCACACCCGATTTTATCGCGGGTAATTCCAGCACCACTTTGTCGGTCTCAATATCAATCAAATTCTCGCCTTCCGCCACCGCCTCGCCCGGCTGCTTGTGCCACGATACCAGGGTCGCTTCGGAAACGGATTCGGACAGTTGCGGTACGCGGATTTCTATTTGACTGGTTTCAACTTTCATGGCGTCGTGCTCCTGGTTTTATATCGAGGTCGGGACGGAAGGCGGCGGCTATCACTGCCTTTTGTTGTTCGTTATGCACCGCTAAATAGCCCGCAGCGGGAGAAGCCGAGGAAGGCCGCAAGGCGTAATCAAGGCGCATGCCGCGCCGCAGGTGGCGCAGCAAATAATGCTGGATGCGATGCCATGCGCCCTGGTTGCCTGGCTCTTCCTGACACCATACGACTTCTGTTGCATGCGGATAAGCGGCAATCTGCGCTTCGAATGCTTCGTGCGGAAAAGGGTATAACTGTTCCAGCCGGATGATGGCCATGTCCTGTATGTTTTGCTCGCGCCGCGCGGCCATTAACTCATAATAAATTTTGCCACTACAGGCGATGATGCGTTTGACCTTGGTTTTTTTGAGGGCTTCAACCTCGGCCATGACTGGCTGAAATTCGCCCTGTGCCAGTTCGCTCAACGGCGACGCCGCGTCCTTGCTGCGCAACATGCTTTTGGGGGTAAACACAATCAGCGGTTTGCGCATGGGTCGTAACATCTGCCGCCGCAATAAGTGGAACATCTGCGCCGGCGTGGAAGGCACACACACTTGAATGTTGTAATCCGCGCACAGTTGCAAATAACGCTCGATGCGCCCGGAAGAATGTTCCGGGCCTTGTCCTTCGTAGCCGTGCGGCAACAACAATACCAGCCCGCACAAGCGCCCCCATTTGACTTCGCCTGAGGCGATGAATTGGTCTATCACCACCTGCGCGCCGTTGGCGAAATCACCGAACTGGGCTTCCCAGATGACCAGTGAATTCGGGTCTGCGCTGGCATAGCCATATTCAAATGCCAGCACCGCTTCTTCCGACAGGACGGAATCACTCACCAGAAAATCGGCCTGATCGGGGGCGATGTGTTGCAGCGGTATATAAACGCCTTCACGCCATTCCACACGGTTCTGGTCATGCAGCGCAGCATGGCGATGAAAGAAAGTGCCGCGTCGGCTATCCTGGCCGGACAAGCGTATCGGGTGGCCTTCCAGCAGCAGGCTAGCATACGCCATATTTTCTGCCATGCCCCAATCCAGCGGTAATTCTCCGCGTCCCATGGCGATGCGGTCGGCAATGATTTTTTCCACGCGCGAATGCAGTTTGAAATTTTCCGGCACGGTGGTCAGGCGTTGTGCCAATTGCTGCAATTGTTTCAGCGGCACGGCGGTTTTGACCGGTTTATTCCACGG
>JAUSKS010000185.1 GCA_030646595.1 Gallionellaceae bacterium
TCCACGGCGAGCACCTCGCCCTTGTTCGTCATGACCTCGTATACCACCGTCGGCGCGGTGGTGATGAGGTTCAAACCATACTCGCGTTCAAGCCGTTCCTGGATGATCTCCATGTGCAGCATGCCGAGGAAACCGCAACGAAAGCCAAAACCCAGGGCCTGCGACACTTCCGGCTCGTATTGCAAGGAAGCATCATTCAGCTTGAGCTTTTCCAGCGAATCGCGCAGCGCCTCATACTGGTTCGATTCTACCGGAAACAGCCCGGCAAATACCTGCGGCTGCACTTCCTTAAAACCGGGCAAGGCACTCGCCGCCGGTTTATTGACCAAGGTAATGGTGTCGCCAACCTTGGCCGCCTTCAGCTCCTTGATGCCGGCTATCACAAACCCGACCTCGCCAGCCGATAATGTCTCACGCGGCTGTGACTTGGGCGTAAATACTCCAACATGTTCGGTTAAATGCTGTGCGCCGGTAGCCATCAGCAAAATCTTTTCCTTGGGCTTTAAGGTGCCATTAAAAATCCGCACCAACATCACCACACCCACATAGTTATCAAACCATGAGTCTATGATCAAAGCCTGCAAAGGCGCAGCCGGATCACCTGTGGGCGCAGGCACTTTGGCGATCATCGTCTCCAGCACGTCCTGCACACCCTCGCCGGTCTTGGCCGAACAGCGCACCGCATCGTGCGCGTCTATGCCGATAACATCTTCAATTTCTTCTATGGCGTTTTGCGGATTGGCCGAGGGCAAATCTATTTTATTCAGCACCGGTACCACTTCCACGCCTAAATCCAGCGCGGTATAGCAATTGGCCACCGTTTGCGCCTCTACTCCCTGCGAGGCATCTACCACCAACAGCGCGCCCTCGCAGGCGGACAGCGAACGCGACACCTCATAGGAAAAATCCACATGCCCCGGCGTATCAATCAGATTGAGCTGATAAAGCTGACCATCGCGCGCCTTGTATTGCAGCGCGGCTGTTTGCGCCTTGATGGTAATGCCGCGCTCGCGCTCCAAATCCATGGAGTCCAATACTTGCGCTTCCATTTCGCGGTCAGACAGCCCGCCGCATAACTGAATAATGCGGTCAGCCAGCGTGGACTTGCCGTGATCGATGTGCGCGATGATGGAGAAATTGCGGATATGCTGCATTGTTGTGCCCAAAACGAATCCCGCTCATTGCGGCAGAATCCAAAAAGCACGGATTCTAGCCGATTTCAGGGCAAGGTGCTGTACGAAGTGGTTGCCGCTGCCGCTATCGATGATCCGGCGCTCGCAGCGCGCCGCTCTTGAAAGCGCGGGACGCCGTCTGGTAATAGGCAATGGCCTCACGCGATCCTTGTGCATCCAAAGCGATGGCGGTTGCGCCAAATGATACCGGATCAATTTTAAAACTGGCCACACCGCGTTTAGGCGACAGCACCGTCAAGATGCCGTGGCGAAAATATCCCAGCTCCTGATAATTGCTGATAAACACCCGCTGCGGATTTTCGCCCGGCTCAAAAATTGAACGTCCAAAAAATAATTCGCGCCCCGGGTGGCCCAGCACATCCATCAGCGTTGGGGCAATATCAATTTGGCTAACCATGGGCGCATAAGCGCCGGGTTTTAATAAAGCAGGCGCGTAAAAAATCAGCGGGATGTGATAATTTTGCAGCGGCAACCTGCTCTTGCCTGCGACCGCCGCACAATGGTCGGCCACGATGACAAACAAGGTGTCGTTGAACCAGGGCTTGGCCTTGGCATCTTGCACAAATTTCCCAATCGCATAATCAGTATATTTCACGCCGCCATCGCGTCCGCCGGGAGAGGGAATGTCTATCCGGCCAGCAGGATAGGTATAAGGCCGATGGTTGGAAGTGGTCATGATTTGCGCAAAAAATGGCTTGCCTTGCTGCGCTTCCCTATCCAGCACGGTCAGCGCATTATTAAACAGCGCTTCATCAGCCACGCCCCACACATTTTCAAACATCACCGATTCCTTGGGAAAGTCGGTGCGATCCACAACGCGATAATCATTGGCGCTGTAATAGGCATTCATATTGTCAAAATAGCCATAGCCACCATAAAAAAAGAAGGTGGCAAAATCTTTATCCAGCAACTCGCCTATAGTCGACAGATGTTCATTATTAGGACGGCGCACAATGGCCTGACCAGGAACGGGTGGAGTGCCGAGTGACAGCGCTTCCAGCCCGCGCACAGTGCGCGTACCGGTGGCGTACACCTGTTCAAATTTCAATCCGTCACGCGCTAACTGATCCAGTTGCGGCGTGAGCCCCGTGCTTGCGCCATAAGCGCCCATGAAAGAAGCCGATAAGCTTTCCACGGAAATCAGCACAATGTTGCGTGGCCGTTTAGTGAATGGAACAGGATTGTTTGCTTCATGCTGTGGCGGCGCAGCGCCTCCAGCCAAAGGCGGACGCTGCACCCCAAGCTGGCCAAGTACGGCATCTGCTTCGTTCTGCGGCATGGTTTGATAGAACTTGTCATAGTCCAGCTCATTGCGGCGCATGGCAGCAATCAGCGTAAATAAACCATTCCCCGAAAGTTCATCGGCGTAGGCATTGCCCAGCCCCTGCATTTGATCCACATTGCTTAAGCCGAGACTGAGCGCAGGCAACAACAAAGCAGACGCAAGCAGCCCTATGCGGCCCTGTCGGGTGACAGGCGTGGTATCAATAGTACGCACACTGCCGCGTAACAGCCAGACACTGACGCCAGCCAGTAAACCGATGGCCGATAAAATCCAGCCCACCGGATAAGACTCACGAATGTTGCCGATGACTTCATGGGTATACAGCAGATAGTCCACAGCAATAAAATTGAAGCGCGTGGAAAATTCGATCCAGAAAGTTATTTCGGCCACGGCACCAAACAACAATAAAGCGATAGCCCCCCACAGCCAGATCAGGCGCAACACGCCATGCCAGCGGCTGGCGCGCCAACGGTTAGGTAAGGCCGCTTCGTATAAACATACCGCTGCAATCAGCACCGCAATCACCGCGCCATCAAACCACAGCCCTTTGATGGCAATGCCTGGCCACAGCGATAACTCAACTAAATCCAGGCCGGCATACACAGCCAGGCTAAGTCGTGTCACATTAAAAATGCTTAAAATAATAAGTAAGATCAGCAATGGGAAAAAAGGAATTGCGCTGCGCCAACGCCGTAAGCGTTCGTACATCAGGGAGTTTTTCGTCATACAGATAGTCGCTTCTTCTCCAGCTAATTGAGCGACTCATCGTAGCATAATGCAAGCCCGCTGCACTATGCGAAACTGCCTGGCAGCGTTACCCCTGAAGCTTGTAGCATCATCCAGGCTGTAAGATAATGGTTGCCATACGCCTTGTGTTATCTCAAGCTAAACCTGATGTCGACTACCCTACTGAAGTGAGCAAGCCACTCCTCCATCTGGAAGCGCTGATGAGCCAGGCCCTGGCTGGGGATAAGCATGCTTACACCGAAGTGTTGCGTGAGACCTCGCGTTTTATCAGGCCATTTTTATCCAAGCGCCTGGGGCATGCTGCCGAGGTGGAAGATGTATTGCAGGAAATTCTGCTATCCATACATAAAGCCCGCCACACCTATGATGCTCAACGCCCCTACCAACCATGGGCGTTTGCCATTGCCAAATTCCGGCTGCTCGATCATTTGCGGGCCCATTATGCCAACCATCTGCGTCATACGGTCGAACTATCCGAAGTGGAAAATACTTTAGTGGAAGCTGTAACCGAATCATCCTTCAGCTACGAATCTATAAGAGCGGAAATCCATCTGTTGCCGGAAAAACAGGCCACCATTCTGCAAATGATGCACCAGGATGGCTACACAGCCAAAGAGGTGGCGCAAAAAATTGGCATGAAAGAATCCGCTGTGAAAGTTGCCGCCCATCGGGCATACAAAATATTGAGGAAGCGATTGGACGAAAATGCTTGATACCGAAAAATTGATTGCAAGCATGGCGCGTGACGCCAGCCCGGTCACACCCGCACCTCACCCCTTTATGCTGGGCGCAAAATGGCTGGCAGCGGCGATCATCTATATTGCGCTGGTACTGGTGTTTATGGGGCTGCGCCCGGATATTGTGTTCAAACTGCGATCGCCCATTTTTATCGCAGAACTGGTATTGCTGGCCAGTATTATTATCTCCACTGCCTTGAGCGCTGCCTTGCTGTCATTTCCCGACCTGCATCAAAAGCGCTGGGTGGTCTATACGCCAATTGTGGCGGTGGTATTTTTTATATTACTCATCTTTTTGTCCTGGTGGGCTGATTTCCCGCCTGTCCCGCTGCCCCGTCACAATGTGCAGTGTTTGCTAAGTATTGCCTGCCTCACCTTGTTACCGACAGCCTGGATGTTCTACACCATGCGCGGCCTGGCCAGCACCCATCCTTATTGGACAGGCAGTATCGCCTTGCTTTCCGCTTTTAGCATCGGCGCTTTATCGCTCAGACTTTCCGAGCAGACCAACTCGCTGATCCACGTCATACAATGGCATTATCTGCCCATGCTAGCTGTAGGCTTGATTGGCCTGTTGCTGGGAAAAATATTGCTGCGCTGGTAAGCCTATAAATTTTTATTGGCCCCGATGTAACTCTCTTAATACAGGGTGCGAATATAGGGTCAGTCAGGAAATTCACCCTGGCCGATTTTCACCGAGTAATCGAATGCGTGATAATGTTAAGGAGTCGGGGCGGTTTGTACCGGCGTTAATGTACGGAGAAATCATTCTCCAATTTTTGGATACCTGAAAGGAAGACTATATGAATACAAATCACAATGTACTTTCCGCCGCCATTGGCAGCCTGCTGGTCATAGGCTTGGTCAGCGGCAACGCTGCTGCTGCCGACACGAAAAACATGGAGAAATGTTTTGGCATAGCCAAGGCCGGTAAAAACGATTGCTCCACTAAAGGCAGCACGCATTCTTGTGCTGGACAAGCCAGTAAAGACCACGATGCCAATGATTTTGTCACCCTCCCCAAGGGAACCTGCGACAAAATCGCAGGCGGCAGCATGGAACCCATGATGGGCAAAGACATGATGATGAAGAAGGATAAGATGTAATGCTACAGCCCGCAATCCAGCAGCTGCCCTGTAGCGCAGGCATAGGATTGCGGGCTCCCCATTATCGCGAGGTGTTGCAAAATCTGCCCGCTCTGGGCTGGGTGGAAGTACATAGCGAAAATTTTTTCGGCGGGGGCGCAGCATTGCATACCCTGCTGCGAGTGCGCGAACATTACCCGCTCAGTTTGCATGGGGTGGGGCTCGGCCTGGCTTCGCCCGATGCGCTGAACACTCATCATTTGCAAGCATTGCGCCAACTGTGTGATGCGGTGCAACCCGCCTCGGTATCGGAACATTTATGCTGGAATGCGGCGGACGGTAAAGTCATTAATGACCTGCTGCCTTTCCCTTATACCAATGTAGCGCTACAGCATGTTACCGATCGCGTACAACAAGTTCAGGAAATATTGGGCCGTCAGATATTAGTGGAGAATCTTTCCAGTTACCTGGCCTTCACGCATAGTGAAATGAGCGAGGGCGAATTTCTGGCCGAATTATCCCGCCGCAGCGGATGCGGCATTTTATTTGATGTAAATAATTTGTACGTCAACACCTGCAACCTGGGTGTAGATGCCCAGGCTTTTATCCAGGCGCTGCCCGCTGTCGCCGTTGCAGAATATCATCTGGCCGGACATAGCATGCAGCATGGCTGTGTGGTAGATACTCATAGCGCTCAAGTCTGCGCCGAGGTGTGGCAATTATATGAAACCGTCTTGCAGCACATTGGCCCTCGCCCGACATTGATCGAATGGGATGCGGATATTCCGGCTTTGTCGGTGTTGCTGGACGAAGCGGCGCAGGCGCAAACGTATATGAAGCAGCATCATGAACCTAAAAACCGCAATTCAAGCCACAGAGAACACAGAGGACACAGAGATGATGCGGGTTCCATACGTTTTGCCTATTCACTTGATGCGTGATGTGGTCATTAACGACAACCCATTGGTTTTTCTCTGTGTCCTCTGTGTTCTCTGATGAAACTACTAGCCATTCGACTAAGCTGGCAAAAGACGCCAGCCAAGTCGCTGGTTATGTGGCCAAATATTTTTTCCAGGATGAATACCTTGCTTGAGGAACTGACGCCATTCGCCCGCGCCATTCGTGGCGAGGCGTCGCTGCCCGACAACTTGGCCGTTTGCCCACGTTATTCCGTGAGCAGCGCTATCGATATTTATCGCAATAACTATCGCGGTAATCTGCATGATGCACTGGCGTCAATTTTTCCCGTGATGGTACAAATTGTAGGAAGCGATTTTTTTCGTCACTTGGCTTATCAATTTATTGAACAGCATCCTTCGCGCAGTGGCAATCTGCATGATTACGGAGCCGAGTTGCCAAATTTTCTGGCGACCTTTTCTGCCACACAACACCTGCCCTATCTGCCCGATGTCGCGACGCTGGAATGGGCCTGCCACCGGGCTTATTACGCACCTGATGCACCTGCTTTTGACGTGACACGCTTACAACAGATTTCGGCTGCGCAATATGCCGAGCTGGTCTGGCTCTGCCACCCAGCCTGCTGGCATGGCTATTCCGCTTATCCCGTGGTCAATATCTGGCATGCGCATCAAGCCGACGCCTCCCCGGATTTTCATATTGACCTTGATCGTGGCGGCGGCAGCGTGCTGGTGCA
>JAUSKS010000186.1 GCA_030646595.1 Gallionellaceae bacterium
GTACGGCGATGTCCACGAATTTCTGATTCATCGCGTACACCGCCCAATGACATGCGCATGAATTTGCGATTGGTAGCACGAGCAATAGATTGGCCCAGCGAAGTTTTACCCACGCCCGGTGGCCCCACCAGACAAAGAATAGGCGCTTTCATTTTATCTACACGTTGTTGTACCGCCAGATATTCAACAATGCGCTCTTTTACTTTTTCCAAGCCATAATGATCAGCCTCCAGCACTCCTTCTGCATGTTTCAGATCTGAATTTATTTTGGTTTTCTTTTTCCAGGGCAGGCCCACCAACACGTCAATATAATTGCGCACCACGGTAGCTTCCGCAGACATGGGTGACATCAGGCGCAGCTTTTTCATTTCCGCTTCTGCCTTGGCGCGCGCTTCTTTAGGCATGTGTGCAGCCTTGATTTTCTTATCCAGTTCGTCAACGTCGGCACCTTCCTCGCCTTCGCCCAATTCCTTCTGGATCGCCTTGACCTGTTCATTCAGATAGTATTCGCGTTGACTTTTTTCCATCTGCCGTTTGACGCGACCACGGATACGTTTCTCCACTTGCAGAATATCCAGTTCAGCTTCCAGCAGGCTGAGTAAATGCTCAAGGCGTTTGCGCACATCGAAAATTTCCAGCACTTCCTGCTTTTGTTCCAGCTTAAGTGGTAAATGCGCCGCTATGGTATCTGCCAGCCGCCCCGCATGATCTATGCCCGCCAGCGAAGTAAGGATTTCTGGCGGAATTTTTTTATTGAGTTTGACGTATTGATCAAATTGATTAATCAGCGCACGACGCATGGCCTCTGCTTCGTGACCAAAATTACTATCCAGCGGAACTGGTTCAATCTCGGCATCGAAATGTGTTTTCTGATCGACTACCCGCAACACTTTGGCACGTTGAGTGCCCTCTACTAATACCTTGACCGTGCCATCAGGCAACTTAAGCATCTGCAAAATATTGGCAATGCTGCCTATGCGATAAAGATCATCGGTAGCAGGCTCGTCATTGGCGGCAGATTTTTGTGCCACCAACACTATGCTCTGGCCTGCCTCCACCGCAGCTTCCAAAGCTTTAATTGATTTTGCGCGCCCCACAAACAGAGGAATGACCATGTGCGGGAACACCACTACATCCCGTAATGGCAAGAGCGCAAATAAATTGGGTGGCGGTATATTAATATCGTGTTCTAGCATGGCGAAGTTACTGGTAAGTTAACGTAACAAGTAGATGAGGGCACAGTGCCATAATTCAAGTCCTGGCATATCAAGTCTGGGCATATCAAGTCTGGGCATATCATCTTGATCAGGTAGAGCTAAGCAGCCTTATGCGCTTCCGCATAAAGCACCATGGGTTTAATTTCTCCGCTGGAATTAACATCCAGCACCACCTTGTTTACATTTTCCATGGAAGGTAAATCAAACATGGTATCGAGCAAAGATTGCTCCAGGATGGAACGCAAACCGCGTGCGCCAGCTTTACGGGCCAATGCTTTCCGGGCAATAGCTTGTAATACCCCGCTACGAAATTCCAGGTCCACACCTTCCATCGAAAATAGTTTCTGATATTGTTTGGTCAACGCATTTTTAGGTTCAGTCAATATCTGCACCAATGCTGCTTCATCCAGCTCCTCCAAGGTAGCAACAACTGGCAAGCGACCCACAAACTCGGGGATCAAGCCAAATTTTATTAAATCTTCCGGCTCTACTTCACGCAACAGCGCGCTCACTCCCTTTTTGTCATTACGCTGGGCCAAATCTGCGCCGAAACCAATGCCAGTTTTTTCAGAACGGTTACGTATGACCTTCTCCAAACCATCAAACGCCCCGCCGCAGATAAATAAAATGTTGGTGGTATCCACCTGCAAATATTCGGTATTCGGATGCTTGCGCCCACCTTGCGGAGGAATGGATGCCTTGGTACCCTCAATCAATTTGAGTAATGCTTGCTGCACCCCTTCACCAGAAACATCGCGGGTAATGGAAGGGTTGTCCGACTTGCGCGAAATCTTGTCGATTTCGTCTATGTAAACAATGCCGCGTTGCGCGCGCTCCACTTCGTAGTCGCTGGCCTGCAATAATTTCTGGATGATATTTTCGACATCTTCGCCGACATAGCCCGCTTCCGTCAGCGTGGTTGCATCGGCCATCACGAACGGCACATCCAGCAAACGCGCCAGGGTTTGCGCCAGCAAGGTTTTGCCCGAACCGGTCGGACCGACCAGCAGAATATTGCTTTTGGACAGTTCGACTCCATCCTTGTCATTGCTTTTCAGTCGCTTGTAGTGGTTATATACCGCCACCGACAGGATTTTTTTGGCCTGCTCCTGGCCAATGACATATTCATTCAGGCGTGTACGAATTTCATGCGGCACGGGTAACTCGCCCTTGTCTACCCTGCCTGCTTTGCCGCTCTGCACTTCCTCACGAATAATGTCATTGCACAGGTCTATGCACTCGTCACACACGAACACAGACGGGCCGGCAATCAGTTTGCGCACTTCATGCTGGCTCTTGCCGCAAAATGAGCAATACAATAATTTATCGCCTTTTCCTTTATCTAGTGCCATTTGTTATCCTCACTTTAATTACCAGCGCTTTATAGTCCTTGCTTTAACCACGCTTGTCCAGCACCTTATCTACCAAGCCATATTCTACCGCTTCAGCTGCATTCAGGAATTTGTCACGTTCGCTGTCGCGGGCAATTTCCTCTACGCTGCGGCCAGTATGCTGCGCCATCAGGATATAGAGACGTTCACGCAGACTGAGAATATATTTGGCATGAATTTCAATATCCGTTGCCTGCCCCTGAAACCCGCCCAGCGGCTGATGAATCATCACCGTGGAATTGGGCAATACAAAGCGTTTATCCTTGGCCCCCGCCTGCAGCAGGAATGCACCCATGGAAGCGGCGATACCAATACACAAGGTGGAAACCTGTGGCTTGATAAATTGCATGGTGTCATAAATGGCCATGCCTGCCGAAATGGAACCGCCTGGTGAATTGATGTATAGATGAATTTCCTTATCCGGATTTTCCGATTCAAGAAACAATAATTGCGCCACCACCAAGTTGGCAACCGCATCATTAATCGGCCCCACCAGAAAAATTACGCGTTCCTTGAGTAAGCGGGAATAAATATCATAAGCGCGCTCACCACGTCCGCTGGTTTCAATGACCATCGGCACCAAGCCCAAATTTTGAGGCTCACCATGGTGTTGCGGTAAAGTATTTTGCGCTGCTTCGCTAACCATCATTATTCTTTCTCCATCAGATCATTAAATGCTATTGCCTGGTCACTCACCCGTGCCTGACTCATTACCCAGGCTACTACATTATCTTCCAGCACCAAATCTTCCACTTTGCGCAAACGTGAGGGGTCGCCGTAATGCCACTTTACCACCTCCTCTGGATGATCAAAACTTTGCGCATATTCCTGCACCAGGGTTTTTATTTGCTCAGGCCTGGCCTGTAGCTGATGTTGCTTGACCAGTTCCGCCAGAATCAATCCCAGTTTGACCCGTTGTTGCGCACGCTCGGTGAACATATCCGGCGGCAAGGACATGCCCTCAGGTATTTTCGCCCCGCGCTGTTCCATATCACGCAGCATCTGTTGCATCAAAGTACGTGCTTCGAAATTTACCAGTGCTTTGGGTGCTTCCAGTGTACTGATTTTCAGCAATGCCTGCATGGCGCTGTCCTTATTGCGCACCTTGAGGCGACGGTCAATCTCGCGTGCCAGATTAGCGCGAATTTCCGCCTTGAGCCGGTTTACATCGCCATCCTTGACGCCCATGGATTTCGCGAATTCAGTATCCAATTCTGGTAGACGGGGCGTTTCAATTTTATGCAGGGTGATGGTGAAAGTAACCTGCTTGCTGGCCATATTACTGTCGTGATAGTCCGCTGGGAAAGTCAAGTCAAAAGATTTGGTTTCCCCTGCTCGCAGGCCTATTATGGCATTTTCAAAGTCCGGCAACATCCGGCCTGCACCCAGCAAGACTTTAAAATTGGTGGCCTCACCCCCTTCGAATACCACCCCATTCAGCTTGCCGCTGAAATCAATATAGACCTGATCGTCCTTTTGCGCTGCCTGCTGGCTGATTTCAAATACGGCTCGCTGCTTACGCAGAGTGGCTATGGTATTGTTGACATCGGTGTCATTCAAGGCATAACTCGCGCGCACTACCGTTTGCGCTGCAATATCACCCAACACGACTTCAGGATAGACTTCAAAAGTTGCGCTGTATTCAATCTGTTCAGCAGCAGGATCGTCTTTCTTGATTTCAAATTCCGGATTCCCCGCCACCTTCAAACTATGTGCCTTGGCTGCCTCGGCAAAAGCACGGTACAAGGTTTCATCCAGCGCCTCTTGCTGCACTTGCATGCCATATTGTTGCTCCAAAATCTTAAACGGCACCTTGCCCGGCCTGAAGCCATGTATTTTGGCCGTGCGTCCCAGGCGTTTCAGACGCGCCTCGACTTCACCGCGCAATTGTTGCCTGGAAATAGATGCATTCAGACGGCGCTCCAGCGCACCCAGTGTTTCTACATTAACCATACCGCTTCCTTGACGTTAACTAACGAATTACTTAGATTGTAAATGATGAACTACAGAAGAATTGACCAAAATCAGGCACAGAATAACATATCAGGCCTCTGGTAAGAACTCTGTCATGGGCAGGAGCATGCTTTATAGGTCTTGCATTTGAAAACTATATGCCAATAAAGATGGTATGTGCCGTAGATTCCGGTATTATAGCTGGCAGGTATCGGCGCTCCGCAGCCATTAAAAAGCAACACTTGTACAATCGCACTTACCCATAATATTTTGTTACTAGAAGGGGGTTTTATGAATACCGGCAAGTCCTCAGAACATGAGCCTCTCTCTACTGAAGAAAATGATCAAACGCGCTTGCTCGAGCGTCCTGATGGTTTTTATTGGCTGGATAAACTCACAGAAAAAATCTATGGCCCCTTCTCCACCCGCGCGCAGGCGATGGAAGATATGCAGTATCAGGAAGACAGCAATTATGAGGTAGGTGAAACATTGGAAGAAGCCGAGGCAGAAATCGGTATGGCTGACTGGATTGATCCGGATACCGGTCAACCTGCTGAAGGCTCAACACCTCACCTGAATGACAAATAACAAAAAATTAATGGCGTTCGGTTGCCATTCTCCTGACCTGCCGTTCTTCGCCGGATAAAATCAAGGCCAGCTTCAGTCTATCCATAATACCCATTTTGCGGAAAGCCTGAGTCAAATGAGCTTTTACAGTGCGCTCAGTAATGGTCAAGCTTTGTGCAATCCGTTTATTGCTGTCTCCTTTACCTACCCGCATGGCAATTTCATATTCACGGTGAGTAAGGTGTTCCAGTCGACTAAGGAGCGCGCGGTCAATGTTATTTTTTTTGTGGGGTTGCCCTTCCAGTTGATCCAATAACCGATAAATCAGGGTACGCCGCATCCACAACTCGCCCTGTTGCACAGCCATCATGATGGCTTTCAATGACTCCGGTTCGGTATCATTACGACAGCAGCCGCGCACTCCCGCTTTGAACATACCCCACTCCTCTTCTTCAGAAGCCGAGCCATTCCACATAACAATTTTTTTGGTTGCCGGGCACACTTTTTTCAAACCAGCAATTGCATTGATTCTATCTAGCCCCAGCAAATCATAATCCAGCAACAGAACCTCAGGTTGTGCTCGTACTAGCTCATCCTTTAGAACATCCAGTTTATCGGTATGCAGCAGCCGCGCAAAACCGTTCAATTCTTCTTTCCAGCGCGCAAGCTTAGCAGGGGATGAACTGGCAAGAATAAAATTATGCATTCCAGCATTGCTGGAATGTTGCTGCCAAATTTCCATAGTCGCCACTCCTTGGCCATAGTGTTACAGTTAGCCAAGTATGTATTAATGACGAGCTAATCTCTGTGCGACAGCGCACATTTTTATTCTGTGCGCCGCCGGGTATATTCCAGCAACGAGACTATGGTCACAGCAGCAATCATGTCCGTCGTAAAATCTGCCACACTGGCAGACCGCCCAGGCAGAAAATATTGATGCACCTCATCTGCCGTACCAATGATAGCCACCAGTGCAAGAACAATAAATGGACGGCCACGTAAAAAAGCCAGCCATAACAGCACAGCAATTAAGCCAAAAGTGGCGGAATGAGCAATCTTGTCTATCGGCTCAGGAAAAAATCCTACTGCCACTGGCTGTGCACCCAACCAGAAAATGCCAATAAGTATACATACTATACTTGCAAAACAAACAAACCGAAAAAGCCGGTTATAGCGCATCAAGATAGTCATCATAAAATGTAAAGCACTTTAGGACGAAATGGAAAGCTGGGATTGCCAGTGCCATGCATCGCGACACATTTCCTCAATACCATATTGCGCCTGCCAGCCAAGCAGTGTTTTTGCCAACGTAGGGTCAGCATAGCAGCAGGCAATATCACCAGGACGGCGGTCTATTATTTGGTAGGGTATCTTGCGCCCACTTGCCGTTTCAAATGCCTGCACCATATCCAGTACGCTATAACCCAGACCCGTGCCCAAATTGATTTTATGAATGCCACCCTTGGTGGCTAACATTTGCAGCGCCGCAAGATGACCACGCGCCAAATCCACCACATGGATATAGTCACGTACTCCAGTACCATCAGGCGTAGGGTAATCACCACCAAATACAGCAAGCTGCGGCAATGTACCGATAGCAACACGGGCAATATAAGGCATGAGATTGTTGGGTATTCCATTCGGGTCTTCCCCTATCAAACCGGATTCATGCGCGCCTACCGGATTGAAATAGCGCAACAACGCAATGCGCCAGGAATTATCTGCATAAGCAATGTCACCCAGAATTTCTTCTATCATTAATTTTGATCGCCCATAAGGATTTTTGGCCGATAACGGAAAATCTTCTCGTATGGGTACGGTGTGGGGGTCGCCATATACCGTGGCAGAGGATGAAAAAACCAGCGTTTTGACCCCTGCTTCACTCATGGTTTCAAACAACACCAGGCTACCGTATAAATTATTGTCGTAGTAATGTAGTGGCTGGGTCATGGATTCACCCACCGCTTTAAGGCCGGCAAAATGGATGACGGCATCAAATTTATGGTTGGCAAACAAATTGCGCAGCGCCAGCCGGTCCCGCATATCAATATGAAAAAATTGAGGGCGGCGACCCAAAATGCGTTCCATGCGATCCAGCACATCCAGCTTGCTATTGGAGAGATTATCAACCAGCAGCACATCATATCCCGCAGACATCAATTCGACTGCAGTATGCGAGCCGATATAACCCGTACCTCCGGTAATTAAAATCATTGTTTCTTCACCTTGGCCAATTATGTAACCTCTTTTCCGGTTCAACCGAATTAACTTGCAGACGGGTACAATAAAAATTCTTGCGCATCAAACATTGTGCATTTATAACAGGTTTCTACACTACTGGACAGGTGGAAAATATGGACAGACGATCATTTGTAAAAATGGCAGCCGGGGGCGCAAGCTTGCTGGCTTTATACAAACTTGTCAGCATGGAGAATGTTATGGCGGCGACAGAATCGATTGAAAAAATAAACAAACCCAACGCACAATGGAAAAAAGAACTGACGCCAGAGCAGTATCACATATTGCGTGAGGAAGGCACGGAGCATGCCTTCACCAGTCCGCTTAACCAGGAAAAACGCCTTGGTATCTTTGCCTGCGCGGGCTGCGGACTGGCGCTGTTTCCCTCCAAATTCAAATATGACAGTGGCACGGGCTGGCCCAGTTTTTTTGATGTCTTGCCCGGCCATGTGGAAACCAAAACCGATTTTCTGTTGATCGCACTACGCACCGAGTATCACTGCGCGCGCTGTGGTGGCCATCACGGCCATGTGTTCAAGGACGGCCCGGCACCGACTGGCTTGAGATATTGCAACAATGGCGTAGCGCTTAAATTTATCCCGGATAGCGCTGCATGAACCTGATCGAAATCGGCTTGGCGTTTGTAGAAGGCCTGGCACTAATCCTCTCACCGTGCATATTGCCAGTACTACCGCTGGTATTGGCAACTTCGGTAGAAGGCGGCAAACGCAGACCATACGGCATTATTATTGGATTCGTGCTGTCATTCAGTTTATTTGTGCTGGCCTCACGCAAGCTGGTTGCACTACTCGGCCTGGATCTCGACCTTATCAAAAATGGCTCGCTGATATTGTTGGTGCTGTTTGGCTTGATCTTGCTGTCATCAAAACTGTCTGCAAAATTCAGTGCTCTCACTCAAGGCGCAGCCAATCTCGGCAACCAGCTTGCCTCCTCATCCAGCAAAGATGGTTTGCTTAGCGGTATTGTGATCGGCTCCATGATAGGTCTGGTATGGACGCCATGCTCCGGTCCTATATTGGCTGCGGTGCTGGTACAGGTGATTCGCCAGCAAACCGATGTGGCCGGTTATTTCATTATTCTTTCCTTTGCCATTGGCGCAGGCGTGCCCATGCTCATCATCGCGCTGACTGGCAGAAAAATCATGCAGCGCTTGGGATTTTTTACCCGCCATGCGGAGGGAGTACGCAAAGCTTTCGGCGTACTCATCATTTTATCGGTAATCTATATTGCCTCCGGCGTAGATGCACAGACCTTGCTCAGCAGCAGGCAAAATGTGCCAACAACAGGAAATCTGGCACTGCAAGAAGATTTGGCCCAGCCTTATCCCGCGCCGGAATTTGCCGGAATTGAAACCTGGCTGAACTCGCCACCGCTGACCATGCAGAGTCTCAAGGGCAAGGTGGTGCT
>JAUSKS010000189.1 GCA_030646595.1 Gallionellaceae bacterium
TCCCATTCCGGCATATTGCGGCTGACTCTGGGCCGCCTGGTAAATGGAAGCGTTGGCTTTTTTTACATTGTCACGCAGCAGCACCACACTGCTGTCTTCGCCGCTGTTCTCATCTCTGCTCATCGCAGAATTATTTTGCAAGGCATTCCTGATCTCGCCCGCCATGACCGAAACCGTAATTCCGCTTGCCACTTCACCGGCATTATAACCGCCCATGCCATCGGCTAATACTACCAGTCCACAGGAAGCATCATGCTCTACACTATCTTCGTTGTGCGACCGTACCATACCGGCATGGGTCAGGCTGACAATTTCCAAAGCATGCTGAAGGTTCATAAATTATCCCTACAAACTGGCCGCACACAGGCGTATGGCTTTGGCCATTTCTGCCCCTGTTTGATAACGGTCCTCAGTTTTTTTCGCCAGTGCTTTATCAATAATCAGCGCTATGCAGGATGGCACATCCGGTTTAATGCTTAAAATATTGGTGTGCGGCTCAGTAGCAATGCGAAACATAAGCTGCGCCATGGAATCACCTTCGAAAGGCAGCTTACCACAGACCATCTGATACAGACTCACTCCCAGCGAAAACAGGTCTGAACTGCCTGCAATTTTTTTGCCCGCCAGTTGTTCCGGCGACATATAAGAGGGCGTACCCAACACCATACCGGTTTTGGTTCGGCTCGAATCAGTAATGCGCGCAATACCAAAATCTGTCACTTTGACGGTTTCAGTTTCCGGGTTATACATAATGTTGGCGGGCTTGATATCGCGGTGTACCACATTCTGGGTGTGTGCATAATCCAGCGCATCGGCAACACAGGCAACGATATGTAATACTGAAGCCAGCGGCAATAAATTATCCTGCTTGGTGTATGCCACCAAGTCTTTGCCTTTGAGGAACTCCATTGCGATATAAGCCAGATCGTGCTCTTCACCAGCATCGTACATGGTGACAATATTGGGATGGTTGAGGCGACCAGCAGTTTCCGCTTCACGGAAGAAACGGGCTTTCACTTCCTCCAGTTCATCCGCCTCAAATTCCTGCGCCAAGGCCATTGTTTTAATGGCCACTACACGGCTGATCTTGGGATCGCGCCCGAGATAGACCACGCCCATCGCTCCCTTGCCTAATTCCTTTTCGATTTCATATCGCCCCAGCATAGGCTTGGCTACGCCGGCTTTATCCAGCACCAACGTACTGGCATTACTTCTACCAGACGCGCCGCCCAACATCACCGTTTCTGACATGGCCTTGGATTGTGCCGTACGCGCTGCCAGATCACGGAATTTTGGGTTGTATTCGGCCATGTAGCGGAATACTGATTCTGCCTTGTTAAACTGGCGTTTTCGCTCAAAGTCCAACCCCAGGTTGTACAACACTTCCATCAAGCTATCATCAATTTCCACCTTGCGGAATTTATCGAAAGCCATGTCCAGTTGCCCCTGACCTTGGAATGCCAAGCCCAGCATGCGATTGCTTTCGGCTGATTCAGCATCAGATTTTTGTTTGCCTTTTTCAGTGAGCAGAAATTTTTTGGTCGTGAGCAATAAATGACCCACTACCAATAGACTGGCAGGTAGCATCAACGGTAACCACAATGCGTAGTTAGTCATCAAAACAAAATGGGCGGCCAGCAAGGCTGTAAATAAAATTGCCGTAAGCACTGCCCCCACCCCTGCTTTCACACGCGGCAGCAATACAATCAGATACAGTGCCACAACTGCAAATACGCCGCTTTGCGCCCAGAAGCCCCAGCTCGGTGTGACAAAAAAATCCTGCTTGAGTATGCTCGAAACTGAATGCGCCAAGGTCAGCACCGGTGCCATGCCGGGCGAGATCGGCGTAACCTGCAGTGCACCCACGCCCGCTGCAGTGGCACCAATCAAGACGATTTTGTCACGGTATTTCTCTGCCGGGATATTACCGGTTAAGACATCATAAAATGAATCCACCTGGAAGGCAGGCTTGCCTTCATGGTTATCGTAGAAATGGGTATAGATACGCAAGTTGGGGTCAGTAGCAATATTCAGGTTACCCACTTTTACACCTTGCCCCAGATTAACCTGAATATCCTGAATGTCCAGATTCAAACTCTTGGCGGCTAACAACAAGGAGAGTGAGGGGTATAAATCATCAAAGTATTGCACCACCAGCGACTCGGAGCGGATGCCGCCATCTACTTCAGGATAGGCATTCACATGGCCAATGGCAACAGCTTGATTGCCCAATACCGGAATCGGTACTTGTACGGCAGCGGCAAGCAAAGGCAAATTGCCGGCTGCACCCAACCCGGCTGGATCTTTGATATTAGTTAATTTATTTTTCGTTATGTAATCGGGCAAGTCTGCATCGGGCTTGCCCTGTGGCTCGCCTGGCTCAAAATACATCGCCAATAACACATTATTGGCCTGCGCCAGGCTGGTGCTTAACTTCTGGTCATTGTTGAGATGTTCTTGGGCATCCAGCAACAAGGCATGCAGTTGCTCCAATTCAACCTGATGTGCAGCTTCGCGGCTATTTTTTAACGTGGAGGCATCCAGCCATGCTGTAATCCGGTTAATGTAATCAAGTCCGAGATCAGTTTGCGGCTCGAAAAACAGGACAGTGTTGCCCACCACCTTGGCGTGTCCGGCAGACAAAATATCCAGCATCTGTGCCTGTATCTCGCGCGGCCACGGCCAGCGCCCCAAATTGGCAATGCTTTGGTCATCAATAGCGATGACCGCAATTTTGTCACTCGGCGTGCGGGAAGAAGCGCGCACCCCCAAATCATAG
>JAUSKS010000200.1 GCA_030646595.1 Gallionellaceae bacterium
CCGTGCCGCCGCTTCTATCACCCATTGCGGCTCTACTTCAAACGCCGTCGCATACAAGCTGCGCAACTCGACCGGGATACGGTCTATCTTGGCCAGGGTACCGTCAAAATACTTCAGGTCAGCAATCATGACCTCGTCCCATAATTCCAGACGCTTGAGGTCTTTCACCAGATAATCATTAATCATGGTGAACTCGCCGGATAAATTCGATTTGACGAACAAATTCTGATAAGTGGGTTCTATGCAGGCCGATACCCCAACAATATTGGAAATGGTTGCGGTCGGAGCAATCGCTATACAGTTGGAATTGCGCATGCCATGTTGCTGTATGCGCGCGCGCAAGGTATCCCAATCCAGGGTGGCACTATCATCGACTTCAACATAACCGCCACGCGATTGGCGCAGCAAACTGAGTGTGTCTTGCGGCAAAATGCCCTGATCCCACAAACTGCCACGATAGCTGGAGTAACGACCGCGCTCTTCCGCCAAAGCAGTCGAGGCCCAATAAGCGTAATAGCAGACGGCTTCCATAGAGCGGTCAGCGAACTCGACGGCAGCAGGCGTAGCATAAGGGATGCGCAATTGATGCAAACAATCCTGAAAACCCATGATGCCCAAGCCCACTGGACGATGTTTGTAGTTGGCGTTGCGCGCTTTGCCCACTGCATAATAGTTGATGTCGATTACATTATCCAGCATGCGCATGGCCGTGGTGATGGTGCGCTGCAATTTGTCATGATCCAGCTGGCCAAATTTGGCATGCCCTGCCGGATAGAGGTGCGCCACCAAGTTGACTGAACCGAGATTGCACACGGCAATCTCCGAAGCCGAAGTGTTCAAGGTAATTTCAGTGCAAAGATTGGAGCTATGCACCACCCCAATGTGTTGCTGCGGTGAACGGATATTGCAAGGGTCTTTGAAGGTGATCCATGGATGGCCCGTTTCAAACAGCATGGTCAGCATCTTGCGCCACAGGCTGGCTGCCTGAACTTTCCTGAACAATTTAATTTCGCCACTCGCCGCCTGCGCTTCATAGGCCACATAAGCGCGTTCAAATTCAGCCCCGAATTTATCGTGCAAATCGGGACAGCTCGCTGGCGAGAATAAGGTCCATTCGCCATTTTCCATGACCCGTTTCATGAACAGATCAGGCACCCAGTTGGCAGTATTCATGTCATGCGTACGGCGACGGTCATCGCCGGTATTTTTGCGCAACTCGAGAAACTCCTCGACATCCAGATGCCAGGTTTCCAGATAGGCGCACACCGCTCCTTTGCGTTTACCGCCTTGATTCACGGCCACAGCAGTGTCGTTAACCACTTTCAGAAAGGGAACGACGCCTTGTGACTTACCATTGGTGCCTTTGATATGACTACCCAACGCCCGCACGGGTGTCCAATCGTTACCCAGGCCACCTGCGTATTTGGCCAGCAAGGCATTTTCCTTGATCGCTTCAAAAATACCATCCAGATCATCAGGCACAGTAGTCAGATAGCAGGAAGATAATTGCGAACGGCAAGTACCTGAATTGAACAAAGTCGGCGTCGAACTCATAAAATCGAAACCGGACAACAGCCGGTAAAATTCTATGGTGCGCGCTTCACGGTCAGCCTCTTGCAGGGCCAGCCCCATGGCCACGCGCATAAAAAATGCCTGTGGCAATTCAATACGCACACCATTATCATGCAGGAAATAACGGTCATACAGCGTTTGCAAACCCAGGTAGCCAAATTGCAAATCGCGGCTGGCCTCCAGCTCTTTAGCCAGACGCGGCAAATCAAAGCGCGCCAATTCTGCATCCAGCAAGCCTGCGGCAATGCCACGCCGGATAAAAGCAGGGAAATATTCAGCATACCGCGTCGCCATGTCGGCATGACTGACTTCTTCATCCAGCACTTCACAGCAAATATTATTCAGTAGCAAGCGTGCAGTCACAAAACTATAAGCCGGATCTTGCTCAATCAAGGAGCGCGCCGATAAAACAGTGCATTTACGCACCTCTTCTATAGGCACCCCATCATACAAATCTTTTAAGGTGAGCTTGAGGATGTGGTCAGTGTTGACTGACTCGGTGAGTCCGGCACATGCAGCCTTGATGCGTGCAGCCAAGCCAACGATGTCCAGCGGACGTGATACGCCTTTGTCTTTAACATGCAAAACCTGCGCCGTGATTGGGTCATTTTTTTCCTGCGCTTTTATCCGGGCACGTTCGCGGGTGCGATCCTCGCGATACAATACATAAGAACGCGCCACATCATGTTCACCTGAGCGCATCAGCGACAACTCCACCTGATCCTGGATATCCTCAATATGCAAAGTGCCGCCATGCGGTTGACGACGCAACAAGGCGCTGACCACTGCGGCTGTTAATTGCTCGACCTGCTCGCGCACCCGCGCGGAAGCGGCCCCCTGCCCACCATTGACGGCGATAAAAGCCTTGGTCATGGCAATGGAAATTTTTGCCGGCTCGAATGCAACCACCGAGCCATTGCGACGGATCACCTTGTATTGATCAAACGGCATACTGGAAGAAACAGCAGAATCAGAAAAATCATGAGCGGGCACTGGGGAGGATAAAACACTGTCAGCAGCTAGTAGCATACAACATCTCCCTTAATAAATTGCTGGGCTGGGTGAGCTTGAAAAAGCAGATCAGCCTGAAAGCTCGAAATATCTAAAAACACAATATGTAGTGTTGCCTTACTCGATTTGCGCTAATTCTAGTGCATCGTAAAATTTATGCAAGTGGTATTTTGTTTATTTGCCACTCTGTTGAAAATTTGTTTGCTTCCCATTAAATTTTAATCACCGCAAGATAACGTGGCCAGTCAAAACAAGGGCCGGGATCGGTCTTGCGTCCCGGTGCAATATCAGCATGGCCGGTGATATGGCGTATGGGGTAGCTGCGTTGCAGCCGCCGCGTCAGCCGCACCAGGGCGGCATATTGCTGGTCATTGAAAGGCAC
>JAUSKS010000206.1 GCA_030646595.1 Gallionellaceae bacterium
GGACAGTCAGCCGCAAGAGCCCCCAGTCAAGGACCAGCCAGTCGCGCTTAAATTGCCTTATTCCGCTCAAGCCGTGGCGCAACTCGAAAAACTACAGCAAACACCTGCACCTGCACCGGCAATGGCGGCAACTAAACCCGAAGTTACCGCCCGCACTGATAATACTGCTGCAGAAGATGATGACACCATGCCGGACTGGGGCTTGCCTGCAATTGGCAAGCTGGTCGGCGAATTTTCTGAAAGCGCCAACCGCAAAGGCATAGACATCGCCGGTAAACGCGGACAAGCCGTCATGGCCAGCGCACCCGGCAAAATCGTATATAGCGGCAGCGGTCTGCGCGGTTATGGCAAACTGATTATCATCAAGCACAACAAAACCTATCTCAGCGCCTATGCGCATAACGATCAGGTGCTGGTCAAAGAAGGACAGAGCGTGAGCAAAGGCCAGAAAATTGCCGAGATGGGCAGTACCGACACCGACCAAGTCAAACTGCATTTTGAAATCCGCAAACTGGGCAAGCCGGTTGACCCGGAAAAACTTTTACCCTTGCCCAAATGAATCCTGTATTGAAAATTACTGACCACAGCCGCGACAGCGCTGGTTTGCGCTACGTGTATCCGGTCGTGTCACGCCGTGCAGGCGGGGTATCGGTCGGTATCAACCTTAACCCCAACAATGCCTGCAACTGGCGCTGCATTTATTGCCAGGTGCCTGACCTCAAGCGCGGCACGGCACCTGCGCTGGATTTGGTGTTACTGGAAGAAGAATTGCGCGGCTTCTTGCAGCAATTGCTGCACGGTGATTTCATGCAACAACACGTGCCGGAAGGCTCACGCCGCATCAATGACATCGCTTTATCCGGAAATGGCGAACCGACCAGTGCCGCAGAATTTGTGCAAGTCATTGCGCTCATCGCCCGGCTGAAACAAGAGCTGGCGATGCCCGCACACATCAAGCTGGTGTTGATTACCAATGGCAGTCTGATATACCGCGACCATGTGCAGCAAGGCATACGCCTGATGGCGCAGCATAACGGCGAAGTATGGTTCAAGCTGGATCGTGCCAGTGAAGCAGCCATACAGCGCACCAACGACATCAATATCAGCCTGAAAAAAGTGCGTGACAACCTCGCTACTGCCATTGCGCTGTGTCCTACCTGGCTGCAAACCTGCTGGTTTGCGCTGGATGGCGCACCTCCCGCCGTGCAGGATGAAAATGATTATCTGGATTTTATTACTGGCTTATTGCGCGATGGCATACACCCGCAAGGCGTATTGTTATACAGCCTTGCGCGCCCGCCGCTACAACCTGAAGCGCCACGCCTGGCCGCATTATCAGCCGAGCAACTGGAAGTTTTTGCCGAGCGTATTCGTGCACTGGGGGTGGTGGTTAAGGTAAGTAGTTAGTCCTAAAGCTTAAGCGGCTTGATTGTGGCGATGGAAGAGGGGTCGGTGCGCCACACTGAAGGATCCGCGTCTACATATAATTCGATTTCAATCCCATCCGGGTCCTGGATATAAAGCGATTGGCTGACGGTATGATCGCTTGCGCCCAGGATGGGCACACCGTGTTGATCGAGGTGGTTTTTGCACTCGCGCAGTTGTTGCAGATTGTCACCTATTTTGAAAGCAACGTGATACAGCCCGACGTTAGCGGCGGCAGGTGAGGAAGCTGCTTCACCGATTTGCAGCAGGGCCAGATCATGATGGTTGGGGCCGAAAGAAAAAAATACCATGGTGTTGCGCAAGCGGGCAACTTCTTTCATGCCCAGTATGTCGCGGTAAAAAGCGACCGAGCGCTCCAGATTGCGCACTTTGAGTACAACGTGGCCGAGCGCTTTGATTTGCATGATGCTCCCATTGGAGCGCGGGCGTCTCGCCCGCAGTTAAAAAATTTGCGGGCGAGACGCCCGCGATCCTTACCACTTCTATTCAAAAAATTCTTTCACCTTATTCATCCAGGATTTTGCTCTGGGACTATGACGGGCGCTGTCTTCCTCGTTTATTTTTTCAAATTCGCGCAATAATTCCTTTTGCCGTTCAGTCAGATTAGATGGCGTTTCCACCATCACATGGCAATGCAGATCGCCATAAGTGGGACTGCGCACACCCTTGATGCCCTTGCCGCGCAAGCGGAAGGTTTTACCGGATTGAGTTTCAGCGGGAATTTTGATACGTGCCGAACCATCCAGTGTGGGAATTTCAATTTCTCCACCCAGCGCAGCAGTGGCAAAACTGACCGGCATTTCACAATGCAGATCATTATGGTCGCGCTGAAATACTGCATGCGGTTTGATTTGTATGACCACATATAAATCGCCCGCAGACCCGCCACTACTGCCCGCTTCACCTTCGCCGGAAAGCCGTATGCGGTCATCGTTATCCACGCCAGCTGGAATTTTTACTGATAGGGTCTTGTGTTGCTTGGTGCGCCCTGCACCCTGACAAGTGGCGCATGGCGAAGCAATGATTTTTCCGCTGCCGTGGCAGCGTGGACACGCTTGCTGGATGGAAAAAAAGCCTTGCTGCATACGCACCTGGCCGTGACCACCACAAGTGCCGCAGGTAACCGGGCTGGTGCCGGGTTTAGCGCCGCTGCCATGGCAGGTCTCGCATTCGACCATGGTCGGGACGCGAATTTTGGTTTCGGTTCCACGCGCTGCTTGCTCCAGCGTAATTTCCAGGTTGTAACGCAGGTCGGCACCGCGATGTACATTGCTGCGGCCTCCACTACGCCCGCCGCCGCCAAAAATATCGCCAAAAATATCGCCGAAATCAAATCCCCCAGCTCCGGCACCTGCCCCGAAGCCGCCTGCGCCCATGCCTTCCGATGCAGCATGTCCGTATTGATCATAGGCGGCACGCTTTTGTGCATCGGACAGCACTTCATAAGCCTCTTTGGCTTCCTTGAAATGATCTTCGGCCTTGGGGTTGTTCGGATTGCGGTCAGGATGATGTTTCATGGCCAGCTTGCGATAAGCTTTTTTGATGACCTCATCCGATGCGTCACGGTTAACGCCTAGAACTTCGTAATAGTCTTTTTTACTCATATTATTGAGGATCGAGGATCGAGGATCGAGTACCTACTCCACTCAATCCTCGATCCTCAATCCTTGATCCTAGGTATTTATTTTTTATCCTGTACTTCAGTGAACTCGGCATCAACTACATTGCCCTCTTCTTCTTTTTTACCTTCGTCCGGCGCAGGGTTTGCTCCCGCTTCTGCTTTGGCGGCATCGGCGGCGTACATTTTTTCTGCCAGCTTATGGGCGGCATTGCTCAAAGCCTCCGCCTTGGCATCTATGGTCGCCTTATCGTTACCCTTCATGGCTTCTTCCGCGTCTTTCAAGGCCGTTTCAATGTTGGCTTTTTCTTCTGCGCTTAGTTGCTCGCCATGTTCTTTCAGCGATTTCTGCGTAGAGTGGATCAAGGCATCCAGTTGGTTGCGCGCAGTGACCAATTCAATGGCCAGGCGGTCATCGTCCGCATGCGCTTCCGCTTCCTGCACCATTTTCTGGATTTCTGCTTCGGACAAGCCGGAGTTGGCCTTGATCGTGATCTTGGATTCCTTGCCAGTAGCCTTGTCTTTCGCACCTACATGCAGAATGCCATTGGCATCAATGTCAAAAGTGACCTCAACTTGCGGCATACCGCGCGGTGCGGGGGGTATGTCAGTCAGGTTGAATTGCCCCAGGCTCTTATTGCCGGAAGCGATTTCACGCTCACCTTGCAGGACATGGATGGTGACCGCGCTCTGGTTATCATCCGCAGTAGAAAATACCTGTGCAGCCTTGGTCGGGATGGTGGTGTTCTTCTTGATCAGCTTGGTCATCACACCACCCAGGGTTTCTATGCCCAGGGAGAGCGGGGTAACGTCCAGCAACAATACATCCTTCACTTCACCTTGCAACACGCCGCCTTGAATAGCAGCACCGACCGCCACAGCTTCGTCCGGATTAACGTCTTTACGCGCTTCGCGGCCAAAGAATTCCTTTACTTTTTCCTGCACCATGGGCATGCGAGTCTGACCACCGACCAGAATAACGTCGGCGATATCCGCGTTGCTGACACCCGCATCTTTCATGGCGATCTTGCATGGCTCGATGGTACGCGCGACCAGGTCTTCCACCAGGCTTTCCAGTTTGGCACGG
>JAUSKS010000207.1 GCA_030646595.1 Gallionellaceae bacterium
CGCACAACGGCTTGCAGCACCGTCTTGCCATCCAGTTCCATAGTGGTCAGCAAAACCTCGGCGGGAAACTCGGTGCCGTCGAACCGGCGATGCCTCCATTCGAACAGGTTGCTGCCGTTCTTGATAGCCGTAGCGATGTGCTGATTGGCCAAGCTTGTCGAATCATCGCCACCGGACTGGGCAGGCGGGGAAAACTCGGCAGGGTGTTTGCTGATGAAATCGCCGCGCGTTAGACAGCCGAACATTCGCAGGGTAGCCTTATTGCAATCGAAAAAACCTTTCTCATTGAGCAGCATGATCGCATCGGCAGACTTTTCGAACATGGTGTGGTATTTCGCTGCCATGTCCTTCAGCACGTCCTCCGCGCGCTTGCGTTCGGTGATGTCATTGATGACAGCCAGAAAAACTCCCTTCCCGGCGCGCTCGACAAACTGCAAATGCACTTCGACCGGGTACTGGCTGCCATTCGCGCGGCGGTGCACGGTTTGAAAAACGATCTTGGGTTTTTTGTGGCGGCGCAACGGCTCAATCAATTTATGGAATGCGGCTTCCGTGAACTCGGGTTTGAAGTCGAGCGGCGTCTGCTGGCGCATTTCGTCCATTGTGTAGCCGAGATTGCGGCGCGCGCCTTCGTTGACATAGTCAAAACGCAGGGTGTGCGCATCGAAAATGTAGATTTCATTCAAGCTTGCCTCAAGCACATCCAGGAATTTAACCTTCTCCGCCTTGGTTCGCTTGCGCTCGCTGATGTCCGCGTGCATGACTACCACGCCCTTTGAGGTGTGGCCGGCCAGGGGCGTCACAGTCATCAGGAACCAGCGCTGTTCTGCCGGGGAATGACAGGGATATTCGAGCGCAAAGGTAATGGCCTTGCCATCCAGCACCGCACGAATACCGGCAGCGGCCTGGCTGGCCTCGGCAGCATCGTCTCCGCGCGCCTTATCGCATACCGCCAGGTAATTGACGCCGACATCATGTCCATGGTAATGACCTGCATTGGGGTAATGATCTGCATTGGCGCGGCCGAATTGTTGCCACGCTTCATTCACCGAAAGGATTTTTCCCTGACTGTCGAGCAAGGCGATGCTCGCAGGCAGCGCGTTGAGTATGGCGGATTGCCTGGCTGACTCGTTCATGCGTAACCGATCCTGGGCGTGCCGCAACAGGAATGTCTGGCCGACACGGTTGGCCACGGTATCCACCTCACCGCCAGTCAGTTGTTCCAGGCGTTGACCGGTATGGTGCAAGGTCTCGATCAACGCGGCGATCTCCTCGCTGCTATCCCCCGGAGCCTGTGGTTTTACGGTTTTCATTTAACGATGACTTCCAGTCCCAATGTATCCAGTACGGTCTGCATCTGGCTGAGCGCGCCGACGATTCTGCGGACCGGGGCCGGCGAGAGTTTGAGCAGGGTGGGTGTCATGAGCACATTGTCCTGCAGAGCGAGCATGGGCACCTTCAGCACATCCACGACTTCGATCTCGTACCTGTCCGGCAGATGTGTCTGGCACAACGCAATCAGGTTGGCCTGTGCCTGCGCCGAGTTAGGCGCGTCGCCAGCGACGTAGAGGCGAAACTTGTACTTCGTCCGGCGGCTCATGGCGTTTTCTCTTTCGCAACCGGTTTCGCGGCATCACCACCGCGCAACTCGTGTATGTGTTTGTGGCCTCGCGACAACTCGCCCTGGCGGCTTGCCGTGATGCGCTCCAACAAGGTCTTTTCCACCTGTTTTGCCACCAGTTCAGTCTGGACTGCTTTCGCGCGCACTGCGAGTACGGCCTCTTCGGCATCAAGGGTGACGCGCTTGAGCTTTCCTGCGACTTCGGCGACTTCGTTCGCCACGCGCTCGGCACTTTCCTTTTCCCAGCGCATCGTGCCCATCAGTACTTCACCACCGGCTGTGTAGATGTCTGCCAGCGTCACGCCT
This sequence comes from Gallionellaceae bacterium, assembly GCA_030646595.1. Lineage (GTDB taxonomy): Bacteria > Pseudomonadota > Gammaproteobacteria > Burkholderiales > Gallionellaceae > Nitrotoga. The sequence continues at coordinate 1,928 of JAUSKS010000207.1, forward strand.
GCATCGCTCAGTATCAGTTCGCGCACCTGATTGGAATGCTCCGTGCCGCGCGATTTGATGATGGACAGGCCGCGATTGCGTTCACCGGCCTGTACCAGGTAGTTAAGATGGATCCAGGTATCGGCGATGGTCGAAATTTGCAATGGCGTATTACCGCTTTCCTGACCCATCATCTCGTCGAGCAGGCTGGTGCAGACCAGCGTGGTGCCGTCAACCTTGGACCAGTCGATCAGTCGTTCGGCGACACCGTGCGCGGTCAATTCGTTGCCAGTCTTGGCCAGCGTCGACACCGGATCAATGACTAGGCAACGGGCCTTGTGCTCCTGCGCCAGCGTCTTGATATGCACCAGCAGGGTTTCGGCACTGCCGGTGATGGTGCGTGCCGATACCATGCGCAGCAATCCGCTCTTCGTATAACGATCGAGTCGGATGCCGACCGAGGCCAGGTTGCGCATTACCTCGGAACCATCCGAATCAAAGCTGACGAACATGGTGCGTTCCCCGCGTTTGCAGGCAGCCTCGGCGAACGCACCGCTCAAGGTGGTCTTGGCGGTGCCGGGGAAGCCGGTGATCAGCACGCTGGCGCCGCGATAGTAGCCGCCGCCAAGCATGGTATCGAGCCGCTTGACGCCGCTGCTCACGCGTTCCTGCGACACTTGGGTATCCACGCGCCCCAGGCTGCGCGCCAGCGCGACTTCGAATCCATTCTTGCCGATGATGAACGGCGATTCATTCTCGTCGAAGCTGGAACCGCGAAACTTCTGCACGCGCAGATTGCGCTGCGACACGCCCAGCGACACGCGGTGATTCAGTTTGACGGAGCAATCCACCATGAATTGCATGAAGCCGAATGGCTGCTGGCGTGGCAAACTATTCTCAACTTCACCTGACTTTGCGGTGATCAGTCCTGTAAACTCGTGCGCCAACAACCATTCATGCAGCCGGTACACTTCACGCCTTTTCGCCGCCTCATCGGGCAGCAGGGCCAATACGATGTCCAGTGCATCGAACACGATACGTTGTGCGCCCATGGATTTGGCCTGTGCCGAGAGCGCTGCCAGCATCCCGTAGAGGTCGAAACTCCCTGACTGGATCAGGTCGGGCGATGGCTGGGCATCCATGAAATACAGTTTTTTTCGCTGCACCAATTCCTCCAGCTTCCAGTCGAAGCTGTTTGTATTGGCAATGATGCGTCGCGAGTTTTCTTCAAATGCAACGAAGATGCCAGGCTCCTTGCACTTACGCGCGCCATGCATCAAAAATTGCAGCGCGAATAATGTCTTGCCAGAACCGGGGCCCCCCACCAGCAATGTGGTGCGGCCATGTGGCAGCCCGCCGCCGGTGATTTCATCGAAACCGGTGATGCCGGTCGATGCTTTGATTTGCAATATTACTTTTGCAGATCGGGCTGAGTTCATGTTGGTCTTCCCTCTGAGTTTGGGTACAAGCAAAATGCCTGCTCAGTCTGCAATCGCTACAAAAGCAGAAAACATAGGTTTAGCACTATTATCGGTTTTGTTCAGTGTGCTACCGCTTATAGGCGCAAATACGCCAGCGGGGATGGTTATTGAAAAGTGATCGTGTGACTGCGGGGTGAAGCGCTTGTAGTGGGGTATTCCCCCGTGCGACAGTAATAGTGAACGCTTTTGTGCATTGATACCCCCCCGCTAATCCGCTATAATTCGCGCCAATCCAAAGCGGGATGAACACACAGTTCGTCCCGTTTCTTTGTGTCTACAGTCTTGGGAGACTACGTGTCGCAAACGAACCCTGCCATTTTAGTTTTAACCTAAGCCACAGAGAACACAGAGCTCACAGAGCTTTGTACCGCTCTTCTCTGTGTTCTCTGTGAACTCTGTGGCTAATAGATTATGCCTAAAAGAACTGACATTAAATCCATTCTGATCATCGGCGCTGGCCCTATCATCATCGGCCAGGCGTGCGAGTTTGATTATTCCGGCGCGCAGGCGTGCAAGGCGCTGCGCGAGGAAGGCTATCGCGTGATTCTAGTGAACTCCAACCCGGCCACTATCATGACCGATCCGGGCATGGCCGATGCCACTTACATCGAGCCGATCACGTGGAAGATGGTGGAGCGCATCATCGCCAAGGAAAAACCGGATGCGATTTTGCCCACCATGGGCGGGCAGACCGCGCTGAATTGTGCGCTCGATCTGGCCAAGCATGGCGTGCTGGAAAAATATGGCGTGGAGATGATAGGTGCGTCGCGTGAGGCGATAGACATGGCCGAAGATCGCGAAAAATTCAAGCAGGCCATGACGCGCATAGGTTTGGCCTCGGCGCGTTCAGCCATTGCGCACAGCATGGAAGAGGCATTGCAGGTGCAGCAGGTGATGGGTTTTCCGACTGTCATCCGTCCTTCGTTCACCATGGGCGGTTCCGGCGGCGGCATTGCTTACAACAGAGAAGAGTTCGTGGAAATTTGCGAGCGCGGCCTGGAGGCCAGCCCGACCAAGGAATTGTTGATCGAAGAATCTTTGTTGGGCTGGAAAGAGTTTGAGATGGAAGTGGTGCGCGATCATGCCGACAACTGCATCATCATTTGTTCGATAGAAAATCTCGATCCCATGGGGGTGCATACCGGTGATTCGATTACCGTGGCCCCGGCGCAAACCTTGACTGATAAGGAATATCAGATCATGCGCAATGCCAGCATTGCCGTGCTGCGTGAGATTGGCGTGGATACTGGCGGCTCCAATGTGCAGTTTGCTATTAATCCGGACGATGGCCGCATGGTGGTGATCGAAATGAATCCGCGTGTGTCGCGCTCCTCCGCGCTGGCTTCCAAGGCGACTGGCTTTCCAATTGCCAAAGTCGCCGCGAAACTGGCCGTAGGTTACACGCTGGATGAATTGAAGAATGAAATCACTGGCGGCGCGACTCCGGCTTCTTTCGAGCCTGCCATTGATTACGTGGTAACCAAGATTCCGCGTTTTGCCTTCGAAAAATTTCCGCAGGCCAATGATCGTTTAACCACGCAGATGAAATCGGTGGGCGAGGTCATGGCGATAGGCCGCACCTTTCAGGAATCTTTCCAGAAAGCCTTGCGCGGGCTGGAAGTGGGGGTGCATGGGCTGGACGAAAAATCGACAGACCGCGAGGCGATTGCCGCCGAGCTTGGCTCGCCGGGGCCGGAGCGCATCTGGGCGGTGGGCGATGCGTTCCGCGTCGGCATGAGCGTGGATGAGGTATTCAATTACAGCAAGATTGATCCGTGGTTTCTGGTTCAGATCGAAGACCTGCTCAAGCGTGAAGCCGCGCTGGCTGGCCGTGCGCTAAGCAGTTTGAGTGCGGATGAGTTGCATCAGTTGAAGCGGCGCGGCTTCGCCGATGCGCGGCTGGCTAAATTACTGGGGAGCGATGCCACAGCCGTGCGCACGCATCGTCATGCGCTGGGTGTGCGCCCGGTGTTCAAGCGCGTTGATACCTGTGCCGCAGAGTTCGCCACCAATACCGCTTATATGTATTCCACCTACGAGGAAGAATGCGAAGCTGCACCTACAGCCAAGAAAAAAATCATGGTGCTGGGCGGCGGGCCAAACCGCATTGGCCAGGGCATCGAATTCGATTATTGTTGCGTACATGCCGCGCTGGCCATGCGTGAGGATGGCTACGAAACCATCATGGTCAACTGCAATCCCGAAACCGTGTCCACCGATTATGATACTTCGGATCGTTTGTATTTCGAGCCACTTACGCTGGAAGATGTGCTGGAAGTGGTGGCCGTAGAAAAACCATTTGGTGTGATCGTACAGTATGGCGGACAGACGCCGCTGAAGCTGGCGCGTGGACTGGAAAAAAATGGCGTGAATATTATCGGCACCACGCCCGACATGATCGATTGCGCCGAAGATCGCGCGCGTTTCCAAAAAATGTTACAGCGGCTGGGCTTGAAGCAGCCGCCCAATCGCACAGTCAGCACGCTGGAACAGGCGGTGGTGGCAGCGCAGGAAATTGGTTATCCGCTGGTGGTGCGTCCTTCCAATGTGCTGGGCGGGCGCGCAATGGAAATTGTGCATGCGCAGGCTGATCTGGAACGCTATATGAATGGCGCGGTGGAAAGCGCAAAGATTTTTCCGGAGCGCATGCCTATTTTGCTGGATCGTTTCTTGAACGATGCCATTGAAGTGGATGTGGATGCCGTGAGCGATGGCGCTGAGGTGCTGATCGGTGGCATCATGGAACACATCGAAGAGGCGGGGGTGCATTCCGGCGACTCAGCTTGTTCGCTGCCACCCTTTTCGTTGTCGCAGGCCATGCAGAATGAGCTGCGCCGACAAACCCAGGCGATGGCGCAAGCCTTGAATGTGGTCGGGCTGATGAATGTGCAGTTTGCCATTCAAGGCGAGACGGTCTATGTGCTGGAAGTGAACCCGCGCGCTTCGCGCACCGTGCCTTTTGTATCTAAAGCCACTGGCATTGCGCTGGCCAAAGTGGCGGCGCGCTGCATGGTCGGCAAAACGCTGGCACAGCAGGGCGTGACTAAAGAAGTTATTCCGCCGTATTATTCGGTCAAGGAAGCGGTGTTTCCGTTTATTAAATTCCCCGGTGTGGATACCATCCTCGGCCCGGAAATGAAATCGACCGGCGAAGTAATGGGCGTGGGTGATACCTTTGCCGAAGCGTTCGTCAAATCGCAACTGGCGGCGGGGGTGAAGTTACCTTCTTCCGGCAAGGTTTTTATCAGTGTACGCGGCGCAGATAAACCGGGCGCGATTGAAATTGCTAAAAGCCTGCGCGATATGGGCTTCACCCTGCTGGCTACGCGCGGCACGGCTGCGGTGCTGGTTGCGGCTGGCGTGGCGGTCGCGGTAGTCAATAAAGTGGCGGAAGGTCGCCCACATATTGTAGACATGATAAAAAACGGCGAGATCAGCCTGATTATCAATACTGTGGACAGCAAGCGTAGCGCCATGCAGGATTCTTATTCCATCCGCCATGCGGCCTTGCAGGGGCGGGTGACGTATTACACCACGCTGGCCGGTGCGCGTGCGGCCTGCGTGGGGATGAAGCAATGGGTGGAATGGCGGGTGTATGATGTGCAGACACAGCATAAAAGATTAGCCAGCCAGCACTAATGATTAAATAACCGAGGAAGTTTCAGCATGAGCAAAATTCCATTAACCCTGACTGGCGCTGAGTTATTGCGCAAAGAATTACACCAGTTGAAAACCGTGGATAGGCCTTG
>JAUSKS010000214.1 GCA_030646595.1 Gallionellaceae bacterium
AGGATGGAGAAGTGTTTTTTACTTGTGCGTCGGATGAATTGCCCATGCTTCCTGCCGCGCCCACTGTGCTGGTGCCAAAATCGTTGATTACCGTCGGGGTTCCTGTTCCGGATGGTGCATATCCCAAATTATTTTTTATGACCGTGCTTATAGCACCGACTCCGACTCGTACTCCAGTAAAGCTGACTGCACTGGCGGTGTAAAAGGTATTGTTGTAAACCGCAACATCTGTTGGTGGCGGTTCCACACTGGTGGGGCCATAACCACGCATTTCAACCCTCAGGCAAGCCCCGTCGTTGACTATTATACAAATATTATTTCTGACTGTTTCCCTGGCCGCGTTAATGACCAGCGCTGCTGAAGTTGTGTTTCCAGGAATAAACCAGTTGCGTTCAACAATAATATCCCTCAAGCGCTCATCGCTTTGAGCATTCTGAGGCCCAGTGTTGACTGTCCAGTCTGTGCCATCTGATGATAATAATTTGTTATCGGAGATGACAACTTTCTCGGTATAACCGCCTGCATCCCCCCCGATCCCTGACGGCAGAACACCAACCGTATATCCAGGTGATTTTGTCGAGCATAATCCATTTACCACAGCGCTCCCAGCAGCGCACCAGGTAGGGCCGTGTAATTTCAATATTGTCTTCAAGGGCGCCTGATTACTTAATGTATTATTGCTTATCACTCCTTGGACTATCATGGGTAAGCGCACGATGTGTTCAGCTAAAGTGGAATCGTCAATAAAATTTCCCAGAAGGGAAAAACGTTGTGCTGATAAAAAAACGCCATTGCCTCCAGGATTTTGAATAACCCGCTGCACTGATGAATCAACAATGGCAATCTGATCCCATAGCGCATGTCCTGCATGTCCTGGATTTCCATCGCTGTTAAAAAAATCCAACGTGGAGAGGGAAAAAGTAAAGCCTTCCCCTACATCATGGATATTTAACCTGAGCATGGTTACTTTGCTCATCCCGCCGAACCCCTGGACTCCGATTGATGCCTGTTGGCTGAGTCCGTCCAATTCCAGATCCATCACGCGCCAGTCGCTGATAGTGGGCGTTGCGTTGCTGGATAAATTTAAAATTGCACTGCTGCCGGTCATTTGTACTATAGGCGCTGCTCCCACGCCAAATGCTCCTATAATTCCAGGGCCAGTGCTGGTGATTGAAGCAGCAGTTGCCGCAGTGAATGTTTCTCCACGCTTGAATAATAAGCGCCTGGTTGCGCCTTGATACCCTGAAAGAGCGGTAACAAAATTAGAGGTTGTTACTTGCGTTGCCCCGGCAGGGCATCCTGTAAAGTTACCCGCTGTGGAAAAACAGATCGTATTGGTAGCAGCAAATATAGTTTCAGGATCGGTAACGGTAATCGTCGTATTAGTGGTAGTAGTCTTGATACCATCAAATACAGTCAAAGTAACGGTGTAGGTACCCGGTGTCTCGAACACATGGGAAGCAACAGGTCCGGTTGCCGAATTCTTGCTGCTTACTCCCGCTTGCGCGCCATAGGCCCATGTCACTCCGCTGGCAGCATCTCCAAAATCCCAGCGGTATTCCAGGTCGTGGAACGGTCGGCTGGTGACTCCCGCATCGGTGGTGCCCGATGCATCAAAAAATACTGCAAGGGGAGCAACACCTGTGGAGCGGGAAGGAGTTAGCGATGCGGTAAGGGTGGTGGCAGTAGCAGCAGCCCCCCCGCCGCTTCCGCACGAGGCCAGGCCAAAAACCATGAATAATAGCGCTACAATAGCAGCTAACAGAACCCTTGATCCAATTACATTGTTATTTGACATGATTGCATCCTTCAGTAATGACACCTAAACTGACTCACATAAAGCTTATGGCAACGTGAGGTTCATAAATGCCATGTAGGTTTGGGTAGGCAAATAGTCTATGATCTACCCCCATTTTTAAGTTGCATCCGAAACGATATAGTTTTCATCGCACACTTGCAAGATTTTGTTTGTTTTTTATACATACCGTCAGAAGCCGGATGCCGGATGCCGGATACCGCGCCCCATGCTTGCAAGAATGGCATCGGAGTCTTGTGTCGCTATGTATTATTTATTCTCAGGGAGCTTCCTCAAAACGGAAGCTCAAATATCCATAGGTATTGATAAGCATGTACGAAGCATTCTACGGTTTGAAGGAAAAACCCTTCTCGATTCAGCCTGACCCGGATTTTTTGTATTTCGGTCGGCGGCATGCTTACGCTTTTGCGATGCTGGAGTTTGGGATAAAAAATGGTGCCGGGTTTTCGGTTTTAAGTGGTGAGATTGGGTGTGGCAAGACTACGCTGATCCGGCATTTGCTCAATAGTTTAGCTACTAGCCATGTGGTTGGCTTGGTGTACAACACCCACCGTGATATAGCCGATTTACTGGAATGGATTATGCTCGCTTTTGGGTTGCCCTATGAAGGGAAGTCCAGAGTGGCGCTGTTTGATACTTTTCAGCGCTTTCTGATCGAGCAGCATGGTTTGGGCAAACGTGTGCTGCTGATTGTTGACGAGGCGCATAACCTTAATCCGGATGCGCTGGAATCCTTGCGCATGCTGTCCAACATCAATGCAGATAAACATCAGTTGCTGCAAGTCATACTGGTGGGGCAGCCGCAACTGAAGAACATGCTCACGCAGCCCGAACTGCAACAATTTGCGCAACGTGTGGCGGTAGATTTCCATATCAAGCCTTTTGAGGCATCTGATGTAATGAATTATATTCAGCATCGGCTGGCCATAGCGGGCCGGAAAACACCCCTGTTCGCCGCCGCGGCCTGCGCCAGGATTGCAGAAATCAGTCGCGGCATTCCGAGAAGCATTAATATTCTGTGCGACACAGTATTGGTTTATGGGTTTGCCGCCGAATCTGAAACTATCAGCCTGGCATTGGTTGAAGAGGTATTAAAAGACAAAGCTGAATTTGGAACGCTGCCGCCCACCGTATGAATTTACTTGCGCTGCCACTGTCTTTACCCCATCCCCACTCTTCCCTGTTGAAGGCACACCTCTTTGCGATCCATTGCTTTTGCTACCCTCTCCCGCTTGCGGGGAGAGGGGCTGGGGGAGAAATTCCCTCTCCCTAACCCTCTCCCACAAGTGGGAGAGGGGACTTGTGTGCTAGCAGCCTGTCTGACTTGAAGGAAATCGGCTGCAAATCCGCCTGAGCGGTCCATATTTCACCGCTTTTTTGGTCAATAGAACGACTATTGACCTGCAAAACCGGCAAAATCTGTCCTCGCTCAGCCGAATTTTCGCTCCGATTCTTCAAGTCAGACAGGCTGCTAGATTAGCCATGAAGGAAAGGGGATTATTGCGTTTTCACTTGCTTGAGCGGTAAAGTAACCATAAAAGTTGCACCTTGTCCCGGTGTGCTGCGGGCGGTGATAGTGCCGCCATGCCGCTCGACGATTTTGCGGCACACGGCCAGGCCGATGCCGGTGCCTTCATAGTCACTGCGGCTGTGCAAGCGCTCAAAGATAATGAAGATGCGATCCAGGTATTTTTCATCGAAGCCGATGCCATTATCTTCAACCAGAATGGTGCAGGTGTTGGGGGCAGAGGATTGCTGATAAATTTTGACTACAGGTGCCGCCTCGCCCTTGAATTTCAGCGCATTGCCGATCAGGTTTTGCAGCAGTTGCCGCATTTGTGAGGGGTCAGCGTCTATGGTGGGTAATTCGCCAAGCTCCACCCGCCCGCCGCATTGCTCAATACGGATTTCCATATCACTCAATACTTCGCGCACACTCTGAGCCAGATCAGTCGGCACAAAGGGCTGCCCTTTGCTGGTGACGCGCGACAGGGTTAACAGGTCATTGATCAATGCTTGCATGCGCTCAGAAGCGTTCTGCATGCGCTTCAGATAATCACGGCCTTGTTCGCTCAATGATTCGCCACACGCACTTTGCAGGCGGTCGCCGAATGCCGAGATTTTGCGTAAGGGTTCCTGCAAATCATGCGCGGCAATTGAAGCAAAATCCTGCAACTCACGATTGCTTTGATCAAGTTGAGTGGCGAATTTTTTTAATTGCTCATCGGCTGTTTTTCGTTCAATGATGCGCCCCAGTTGTGTTGCTACGTGGCTCACTGCATTCAGCAATCGTGGCGTGATGGATGCAGTGTCGGTGGCAAAACATTCGAGCACAGCAGCCATCTCGCTACCAATAAATATCGGAAAACAGAAGTCTGCTGTAATGCCCACTGCGCGCGCTTGCTGGGTGCGCGGATCGGCCGCATCCTTGTCGGCGTCATCAACTCTGACTACCTGTCCCTGTACAAATGTGTTGGCGTCGAAATGAAGCTGTGGCGCATGGATAACTGAACAAAATTTGTCCAGCCGCTCAGGATCAGACAAATACCAGGCAGGGGCGGGAAGCAGGGTAGCGGGATTATTTTTGTCTACAAAATAGACATGGCCCGCAATCCAGCTGGCATACACGCAGATCTGCTTGATGCCAATTTTCATGGCGTCTTCAACATTGGCTGCTTCGTTGGCAAGCAGTGCAATTTTTTGCGCGATATATAAGGCTCCAGTATTTTGTTTTCTTTCCGTGATATCGCGGGCGATGATGGATATCCCGGTGATCTGGCTACCGCTGTCGCGGATGGGGGAAAGCGTGATGGAAACATCAATGTGTTTGGCATCCTTGCGCTGCATGATGGTTTCATAGTTCCGGGTATTTTCACCTGCGCGGATTTTTTCCAGCAGGGGCGGTATTTCATCGCTACGGTTGGGGGGGCTGAACAGGGTAATCGCGCGCCCTTTTATTTCGGCTGCGGTATAGCCGAATATTTTTTCGGCGCCATTATTCCACGCAGTAATTTCCCCTTGCAGCGTGAGGCCAATCACCGCGTCTTCCGAAAATTCAACAATGGCGGCCATTTGCCCTAATGTTTTATCGGCATTTTTACGCTCGGTAATGTCGTGCAGAATAACGGAGTGTTCATTCAAATTGCTGTCCGATATTTTGGAAATAGCGACCTCGACTGTACGCCAACTACCGTCCTTATGCGGCAAGGTATATTCACTGCGTTCGGGTTGCACGTCAGGGATGAATTCATCCAGTTTTTTTCCGATAATCTGCCCGCCGCCCAGGCCCAGCAATGTTTCTGCGGCCGGATTGGCCAGGCGCACCACGCCGCGATTATTAATAACCAGAATGGCATCCCGTGCCGTCTGCAACAGGTGATGCGCTTCCAACACTGCCTGTTCCCGTGCTTCGCTGATGGTGGCCAGTTGCGGCAAGGTGGACCAGCAGGCAATCGCTACCCCGAAAAATCCGCTGAGCTGAATCAGGATCGCCAGCAGGCTGGCACTGACCTCGGCTTCATGTTGCACGGAATCCAGCAGAATATGGGCACCCCAGCCCATCGCCACTGCACTGGCGATGCCGCTGAACAATAAAATAATCTGCAGGATGACGTTATCCCTGATTTTTTCATACGGTCGCGCGCGGTAAAAATGCATCCACCAGGCAGGCTGAAAGATAGAGTTGGGCACCCATTGCACCAAAGAATCGACCGCCATTATCAGCAGCGGGAATAACAGGCCGATCAGAAAATCCTGCCAGTTCCAGGTCCAGCCGCCGGCTACGAAAATAATGATCTCCGCAATAAAAAATAGCAGCGACCAGCGTGGCCAGCGCACTTCAGGTTTATCGCGATTCAGCCACAAGCCCAAATGAAAAGCGATAAAGCTGAAAAAATAGCCGGTGCTGGAAATGATCAGCACATGGGTCAGATCACCCCACAACAGAAAAACCAGACTGACCAGTATGGTCAACACCAGCGCCGGGCCGGGGATATTGCGCCGCGAAACAACCTGGAAGACGGGTGCGGCCTGACCGTTTACCGCCATCTGATAAATCATGCGCGGCGAATTGGCACAGCCCGCTACGCAACTGGTCAAGAGGCCGGCGGTAATCATGAAGGCGGCAAGAAAGAAGGAGGGAGTGCCCCAGAAATAGTGACTGGCGCGCACCAGATTATTATAAACGTCGCCGTTATTGTGCGGCGTATTGGCCAAGCGCATCAATATCCAGGCTCCGCCAATAAAGACAAAGGGCAGCAACATGGCGACAGCGGAAAGACAACGCTGGGTATTAAGCGGCTTTTTGCCGTCCACCATGAAAGCAGACGCCGTTTCCATGCCATAGGCTGCGTAAGTCGCAACGAAATACCAGATGGCCCATTCGCGAAAGTTGAATTCCCCCCACTGTAGTGGTAGCAAGCCGCGGCTATCAGGCGAAAAGCTCAGCCAGGCCAAACCCTGCACACAGAAAACAAGCAGCAAAACCATCGCGGGTATCACGAAAAAAAGCTGCAACACACTCAAGGCACGAGTGCCGGCAAAAGCCACGACAAAGGCAAATACCGTCAAGCTGATTTTGATCGGCCATTCCGGGAAATCGAGGTGCAGTGGAATGACCACATTATTCATGATCAGATGCGACAAAATAATGGCGCTGACAGTGGGTACGGAAGCCCAACCCTGAAAATAAGACAGGGCCGAGTACCGCGCCAGCAGAGGATAATTTTGCAGTAGGCGGGCAGTGTAATTGGGTGTGCCGCCTGCCATCTCCGGCCAGGCCACAGCCAGGCGGCGCACTTGCAAATTGATCATGATGCCGACCACCACCAGCGGCAGCCACACAAATATGGCCTGCGGCCCCAATGCCGCATGCACACTGGGCGCGATGCCCAGCCATACCAGAAAACCAGTGCAGCCAAAGCCCCAGATTTCCAGGCTGCTCAGGCTGGGCCGCAAGCGCCAGGACACAGCACCTTGCGCCGGGTCTGGTGTGTCGGGTTTGGTTAGCATAGCTGTCAGTGGTCAGTGGTCAGTGGTCAGTTGACAGTTATCAGTTGTCAGTTGGCAGTAATAAATTTTCGCGGCGGAGCCGCACCACAAGCCTGATAACTGACTACTGTCAACTGGCATCTGACACCTCCGGCTGCCACACTTCATATCGTTTCCCCCCTGCAGTCTTGGCACGGTACATGGCTATATCCGCATGGATCAACAAATCTTCCGGGCGTTTGCAATCATTACTCTCTTTGGGCGCAATACCGATACTGACATTGCATAATATTTCATTGCCATCCAGATAGAATGGCTGGGCCAGTGCCTTGTGTATGCGTTCCGCCACTATGCTGGCATCACTCAGCGCTTTTATATCGTCCAGCAAAATAGTGAATTCATCTCCGCCCAGGCGCGCCAGCGTGTCTTCCGGGCGCAGACAGGATTCTACTTTTCGAGCGACATTAATCAGCAATTCATCTCCTATCATATGGCCCAGGTTATCGTTGACTGCCTTGAAATGATCAATGTCGATGAACAACACGGCATATAAATAATGAGGGGAGCGTTTGGTGCACTTTATGGCATGGCTTAAGCGATCCATAAAGAGAGAGCGATTGGGCAACCCGGTCAAGGAATCATGCAGCGCGTTGTATTTGAGTCTTTCCTGAGCCAGTTCGCGTTGCGTGATATCAGCCTGCGATCCAGCCATGCGGCTGGCGATATTATTGGTATCGCGCACTACCAACCCTCTAACCAATACCCAGCGCCAGGAGCCGTCCTTATGCAGGATGCGATGCTTGATTTCCATATCTTCCGTGGCACCGTCAATATGGGTGGCCAGCGTGGCTTTTACCTGATGCAAATCATCCGGATGGATACGGCTGAACCATTCCTGTGATTGATCGCCGATTTCAGTTTCCTGATAACCCAGCATGGATTTCCAGCGCGGAGAAAAATAAATCTGGCCGGTTTTTAAATTCCAGTCCCACAGACCATCTTTAGCCCCACGCACGGCCAATGCATAACGCTCTTCGCTTTCGCGCAAGGCATCCAGGTTTTTCTTTCTTTCGATGGCATAGCGTATTGAGCGCTCCAGCATATCTGCATCTACTTTGCCTTTGACCAAGTAATCAGCCGCGCCCGATTCCAAGGCTTCCTTGTCCACACTGCGGTCGCCTTGTCCGGTCAGCAAAATAATCGGCGCATGAAAACCCAGCGCCTGCGCCTGGCGGATCAAGTCTATCCCGCTGCGCTCGCCCAGACGGTAATCGGCGATACAGGCATGGTAGCTGTTGCAACGGATGGCTTGCACTGCCGCCTCATAGGAAGTAACCCAATCCAGCTCAATATCATACTCTTTGACTTTGGACAGCCAGGTCTGTGCCAAGACGTAATCATCTTCCTCGTCTTCAACGAACAGCACTTTCAGATGATTCCTTGTTTTCAATATTAACTCCTGGACTGGGTTTCCAATATTAACTCCTCGACTGGGGCAGCCTGACAATTTCAAACCAGTAGGTAGCCAGGATTTTCATCAGGTCCACCAGGGAGATAAATGTCACCGGCTTGGTGATATAGGAATTTACACCCATATCATAGGTGCGGTATATATCTTCTTCGGCTTTGGAGGTGGTTAACACAACCACCGGAATGCGGCGCAAATTCTCATCCGCGCGGATTTCCTTGAGCGCCTCACGCCCGTCTTTGCGGGGCATGTTGAGGTCCAGTAAAATCAGGCCCGGCATGGGCGACAGCGCCGGGTCGCTGAACTTGCCGCGATGATGCAAATAATCCATCAACTCTTCACCGTCTTCCACAAAGTGCAAAGGATTGGCCAAACGGCTTTCATGAAACGCATCCTTTATCATCATGCGGTCATCCGCGTCGTCATCTGCCACCAGAATGGAAATCGGCTGTTTGGAATCAGTGCTCATTGTTGTTCTCCTTAAGTTGTAAGACGGGTAAAGTAACAATAAAGGTGGCGCCCATGCCGGGCGCGCTCTTGGCTGTGATGCCGCCGTTGTGGCGCTCGGCAATTTTGCGGCACACGGCCAGGCCGATGCCGGTGCCTTCGTAGGTATCACGTCCATGCAGGCGTTCAAAGGCAGTAAAAATACGATCCAGATATTTTTCGTTAAAGCCTATCCCGTTATCGGCCACCATGATCTGGCACATGCTGCTGCCGGGGGTAACAGTCGCGTATATTTTAACCACCGGTGCCGCCTCGCCTTTGAATTTGAGCGCATTGCCGATCAGGTTTTGCAATAGTTGGCGCATTTGCATGGGGTCAGCAGAGATGACAGGCAAGTCCTGCAATTCTATTTTTGCCTGATGTTTTTCAATGGCCACTTCCAGATCAGATAACACCTCCTTGACGATCTGATTTAAATGCACGGTTACGAAAGGCTGACCGCGAGTGGTGACGCGCGATAAAGTCAGCAGGTCGGTGATCAGGGATTGCATGCGCTCGGCCGCATTGCGCATCCGCCTCAAATAATCCAGCGCCTGTTCATTCATGGTAGTGGCGCAGAGATCCTGCAGACGTTCGCCGAACGCGGTAATTTTACGCAGCGGTTCCTGTAAATCATGCGCGGCGACCGAGGCAAAATCCTGCAATTCGCGATTGCTGTGTTCCAGATGCGCGGAAAATTGTTGCAGTTTTTCCTCCGCCTGTTTGCGCTCGGTGATGTCATGCAAAATAATCGAGCGCTCGTTCATCTGGCCATCCGATATATCGGCAATCGCCACTTCGACGATGCGTAATGAGCCATTTGCCTGGGCCAGCCTATGTTCACTGCGTTTTTCTCCCTTGGCGATGGCCGCATCCACACCCGGAATCAGATCATCCAGGTGGCGTCCCCGCAGGCGTTCCTGTGGCAGCGTGAAAATATCTTCTGCAGCCGGGTTGGCCAAGCGGATAAGGCCGCGTTCGTCCACCACCAGAATGGCGTCCAGTGCACTTCTTAACAGATGTTGTGCCTCGGCAGCAGCTTGTTCGCGCGCTTCGCTAATCGAGGAAAGTTGCGGCAAGGTGGTCCAGCAGGCCGCGGCAATGGCAATAAATCCGGTAATCTGCAGGCTGATGCCGAATAGATTCAGCCGTAAATGTGCTATTTCGACATTGCCCAACAGATAATTGATGCCCCAGCCTAAAGTGAGGGCTACGGAAACCAGCACCAGCGTTACCGTTACATGGGATGCCAGGCTGTCAATTTTTTGCACATAAGGCCGCGGCCGATAAAGATGGATCCACCATGCCACCTGCAAGGGACCGCGCGGGATGCGCCGAATGAGGCTGTCCAGGCCCATCAGGACTGCCGGAAAGGCCAGACCCATCAAGAAATCCACACCGCTCCAGGCCAGGCCACCTACTACAAAGATGATTACTTCGACCACAAAAAATCCCAATGACCACCACGGCCATCTTACTTCGGGTTTGCCGCGATTCAACCATAAACCCAGGTGCATGGCGATGAAGCAAAAAAAGTAGCCGGTGCAGGTAACCATTAATACGCGCGCCACATTACCCCACAGCAGAAACACCAGACTGACCAGCAAGGTTAACACCAAGGCGGGGCCGGGCACATTGCGCCGTGAAGCGACCCCAAATACAGGCGCGGCTTGGCCATCCAGCGCCATCTGGTACAGCACACGCGGAGAATTGGCGCAGCCCGTAGCACAACTTAACAAGCAGCCTGCGGTGATGAGGGAGATGACAATGAAGTAAGCAGACTTGCCCCAGAACGGCAAGCTGGCATTGAGCAAATTCAAGTAGACATTATCGGCATTGCCGGACACGCCGGAGGAGCGCATCAGCACCCACGAGCCGCCAATAAAAATCAGCGGAATCAATAAGGCAGCGGCGGATAAACAAAGCAGGGTATTCTGCGGGCGCTTGCTGTCCACCATAAAGGAAGAAGACGTTTCTACGGCATAGACGGCATAAGTTGCCACAAAGCACCATTTGGCCCACAGTATAAAATCAAAATGGCCCCAGGTCTCCGGCATGAAACCTGGGCTGTTCGCCGAAAAAGCCAGCCAGCCCAAGCCTTGCACACAAAAGGCCACCAGCAATCCGAACGCGGGCACGACAAAGAACAGATGCAGAATACTCAGCGCGCGGGTGCCGGCAAAAGCCACGACAAATGCCAGCGCAGTTAGCGCAACTTTGAGTGTCCATGGCGGCACACCGGTAATGCCGGCAATATCCAGGTTGGTCATGATTATATCGGCCAGGATGATCGCACTGACCGTAGGCACGGAAGCCCAACCCTGAAAGTAAGCCATGCCGACATAACGGGCCAGCCAGGGATGGTTTTTGAGCAAGCGCGCCGTGTAATTGGGGGTGCCTCCGGCCATTTCCGGCCAGTGCGCGGCCATGTGGCGGACCTGTAAATTAATCAAAATCCCGACCACGACTAACGGCAGCCACATGAGAATGGCTTGCGGCCCCAGCTCGCTATGCGCACCGGGTGCGGTACCCAGCCATAACAGGAAACCCGTGAAACCAAAGCCCCAAACTTCAAGAGAGCTTAAGCTGGGAAAGAGACGAAAGAAGGAAAGAGAAGAAGCTGATTGAGGCGGGTTATTTTTTTTATAGGGGATGCTTGCAGAGCTTGTAACAACAGGAACATCTGTAGACACTGACATATTACCTCCCTTAAACACAAAAATTCTTTTTATTGCAGCGCGTGTAGGCAGTAAGCAAATGAATTGTGCCTGACTACACCGCGGCTGGCAACACCATTCAGATCATCACCTTCAGTGCAGTGCAATCCCCTTAGCAATACGGCATTGCTTTCATTAAACAACGGGATGAGAGAGAGGGATACCTGTAATGTCTTACAGGTGAGCGCTGTGATCGTTGCATTTAAATCAAAGTTGTATTTAACTCTTGATTATGGCTATCCGATTCGTTATTCTGCATTGCCAGCCATAACAATAAAGCTGGGGGCGCATAGTTAAGAATGAGGAACGATGTCAAGGGGGCAGTTTTCATGAACAAGTAAAATATATATGTCAGTTCATGGAAGCACCTGAGTTACTATAATTCATAAAGGAGGACTAAATAATGATAAACAGCATTTGTAAATATCTATTTTTGGGTTTTACATTGATGATGGCCCTTTCTGCTAATGCAGCCAGTAAAAAAACCGATCCTTATCTTCGCCCCATTCCTGTCCCCTATCCTGCTGATAACGTACCGACTGCCGAGCGAGTGGAGCTCGGTAAAAAATTATTTTTTGATCCCAGATTATCTGGCTCGGAATGGATCAGTTGCGCCACCTGCCATAATCCTGCGCTGTCCTGGTCTGATGCTCTGCCTACCATGATAGGCAACAAGATGGCCAAAGGGAATCGCAGCACACCGACCATTTTGAATACTGCCTACAACAAAATGCAATTCTGGGATGGCCGCGCAGGCACGCTGGAAGAACAAGCTCTGGGGCCTATTCAGGCACCGGGCGAAATGCATCAGGACCTGGATGAACTGGTCAAACGCCTGACGGCAATTGAGGGTTACCGGGCTGCATTTGATGTGGCTTATCCCGATGAAGGCATCAGCAAGCAAACCATAGCCAAGGCAATTGCCAGTTTTGAGCGTAGTGTGGTGTCTACTGAAGCTCCTTTTGACCGCTGGCGCATGGGGGATCAAAAAGCCCTTAGCGAGTCTGCCAAACGGGGATTCAAGCTGTTTGAAGGTAAGGCCAACTGTGCCGCTTGCCATCAGGCATTCAATTTTGCCGATGATGGATTTCACAACATTGGTTTGCCGATGAGTGGCCAAGAAGATGTAGGCCGCTTTGCACATCGCAAAGTCAAAGTTAATAAGGGCGCATTCAAAACGCCTACCTTGCGCGATATTGATCTGACCGCTCCTTACATGCACAATGGTGCCTACAATACACTGGATGAAGTAGTGGAACATTACAACAAAGGGGGGGTAACTTTGGACAACCTGGACCCGAACATGAAACCCTTGAACTTGAATGATCAAGAGAAAAAGGACATCGTGGCTTTCTTGAAAAGCTTGACCGGCAAGCCGATGGCACTGGTCGTTCCTATTTTGCCTGTCCGTTAATCCACAGTTTCTTATTGACCAATGATCGGAGCTACCCCATGAAAAAATATCATTCCCTGTTTTCAATGTTTATCCTGGTGACCTTCAGTGCCTCAGTATTGGCCGAGGCCGAGGTTAAGTCGTACGTTGTTACCCAGAAGGAGAAGAAATTCAGTGAGGAAAAGTTAAAAATAAAAGTAGGTGACTCAATTGATTTCAAGAATGATGATCCCTGGTTCCATAATGTGTTTTCTCTGTCTGATGTACAGAATTTTGACCTTGGCTCTTATCCCAAGGGGCAGTTCAAAACTGTAGTATTTAACAAAGAGGGGAAGCTGGATGTGGAATGTGCCATTCATCCCCAAATGCATATGGTGGTAGAGGTTACTAAATAAAAGTTTTGTATTTTTTATTATCAGTGCGGGCAGTACGCGAGGCATTGGATTTATAATGCCTCGCTATGGCTCATACTGCATGCCCATCATGCCGCTTAATAATGGATAAAGTCCATGATGCCCCGATGTTCCAGGAGATAGAAAATGCAATCCGTCAGCAATAATGAATTCCTGACCTTTACCCTGGGTAAGGAAGAGTATGGCATCGACATCCTCAAGGTTCAAGAAATACGGGGCTATGATGCCGTTACTACCATCGCCAATACCCCGGCCTTTATCAAGGGCGTGATTAATCTGCGCGGCCTTGTTGTTCCCATTCTGGATATGCGCATCAAATTCAACCTGGGT
>JAUSKS010000193.1 GCA_030646595.1 Gallionellaceae bacterium
AAAAAGCTTCAAAAGTTTTAATCGGGTTTGGGGAAAACTATCATCTTGGCTGTTTTCCAGAATGAAGCGCGGGTAGAAGGATACGGCAATGTTGCATTATATAAATACATCCCCATAGACCAATAATGTGTTGGCAACGACCCACCCTCATTTAAGGTTGTTAACAATGTGGGAGTCGCCATGTCTGTAATCAATAAATTATTGACCCAAATTTTAAGTGTGCCTTTACCTACACCTCCGTCTGCCGGGGTTGGCCGTTCATCCAGAAATGCTTCAATTACTATAGGGATCTGAGTATATCGGGAAAGGTTATGCACCTCGGCAATGCGAATGGGAGAAGGTGCATTTCCCACTTTCAGGGAAAAAAAGATCATGAGCTTACTGGGATCTTGCGAATCCGTGTCCACAATCGCCGCCAATGGTGGATTTGCTGGTGCAGTGCTCTTTAATTCCCAGAACAGAACCGGACTGATGCCAGAAGTCGTCAAGTTCCAAGTATTTCCTGTCTCATTTGCGCCAAAAGCCACCTTTAAATCCCAGCGTACGTGCGTACGGGGTGGAACTGCAAAAGAATTAACCTGGGTTCGGCATGCGCCGGCAGTAGTAGCATCATTTGCTTGATACCTCACCATGGTAACGTTTTCGCCCGCCTGATTTATCTTTTTTTCAACTCTTCCAGCAACACCGCTCGCGGTTATGTAATCGGCATTTAAAATGGTTCCGTTATATATAAACTGAGCGGGGTCAGCCTTGTTGGTGCGTGGGTTGATAAAAGAAACCTTGCCGCTGAAATCATTGGCTCGCGCCGTATTTGCTAACGCCTCATAAGTAAAGTAAGAGCCATTTATGAATAACCTGTAAGGTTCCATTGCCACAAATGCCAAGCTGGCACCTGGGTAGTCTTCGTCTGATTCGGGTATTGTTAAGCCCCAACTGGAAACAGTTGCGCTCAAAAAAATAAGCCCTAGAAACAATGGAACAGATTTCTTAAAAGACGCCACAGAGATAGCTGGAATTTGTGACGTCAGTGCTACATTGATTAACTTTTTCATCATTGAACTCCTGAGTTGTAAGTTTTTCCAGAATAAAAATATGCAAAGGGTGTATCGAGCGATGTTGTTAAATCGCTTGTATAGCTCATGCAAATTGCTTGGTTCGATTAAGGCCGAACCGAAAAATTATTTTCTAAGAGGGGGCTTATCTCTGCGCGATAGCGTACAGAATATAAAATGACTAGATGCCATCTATAATTTGTTGCTCTTGACGGAATAATGATGTTTGATTAATTCGACGAAAGCTTTTGCGCTCAACGTGGCTTTGGTCTTCCATTCAGGAATGCGGGTGCGCAAAGTGTCGCGTATAAAAATACCCTCATTCACCAAATGCAGAAAATTCGTCTTGAGTGTGGCCAGGTTTAATTCGGCTAGCGGCAGAACATAATATTCATGTTTGAACAAATCATAATTAATCCCACGCGCCTTGATGCTGTAAGCAATAGACAAGGTAGGAACACCGCTGGAAAGCGCCGCTATCGTGGCATGTGTACGAGCACCGATAAAATACTTGCACTGGGCGATGATGTGTTTCAGTTCGCAGGCATTCAGCCCGGATGGAATCATGCTCAGGCGTTCGGCATAACCCGGTACACGGTGCAGGATATGTTGCAGCATGGTTGCATCATTGTTGCAGGAAGAACCATCCAGCGGAGCGACATGGGGTACCAGCAACACAGCCAGATCGGTTTCCACCATGATCCACTTGATGAAAGCGACCATGAGGTCGCTGGTTGAAGCGGGGTTGCTGTCACAGGTATGGCGCTGCTCAATCAAGGGGCTGACATTTATTCCCAGCACACCCTGCCCCGGTGTGCCGGGCCAGAACGCTGCGTGTGCCACGGCTTGCCGGTTAAGTGCAAATGCCGGGTCGACTACCGCAATCACATTGTCAATCACGCCCAGCTTGTGCAGATAGAGCAGTGTATGGCTTTCCCTGACTGAAATTGTATGCAGCTTTTTTAAATGGGCAACCATTGCAGCTTGTACGCGAGGGTCAGCAGTAAAAGGCCCGATCGATGCCGCCCATAACATGACAGGTTTTCCTATTTCCAGCGCACGCTCGGCGATACCTACAAAAAAGAATAGCGAAACCAGACCATAATCCAGTGAATAGTTATCACCGCCTATGGAAATAATCGCATCTGCCTGCTGCAAATATTTTTCCAGATGAGGCAAATCACGCAGGGACGGCCATGTCATGGATTTCATGAAGGGCAGAAAACGACACAGCCTGCCCCACTGCATATAACTGGCCGGGACGGTGGGAGCGGGAACAAATTGCACTCCCCAGGCAGCTGCCTCCGGCCATTGCGCACTATCGCGAGCAATGTCGGAAGAGGGCACCAGAAAACGCATATCTGGCATTTGTTCGCGCAGAATGGTCACTGTGGAGCGTACCAGTGCTTCGCAGCCCCGATTGCCGAAATTATTTTGACCAGTAAGATAAACAGTAATAGGCATGACAAATATCCATTCAAATAAACCGTAACACTTCAGATAAAGGGCGTCGCGGGCTTTGCGCGACCAGTAAATTTGGCGGCAGATGCCCAATGGCAAGCAGCATGATGATGGCGTGATCTACCGGGATGCCCGATATTTTTTTAAATGCCTGATCAGTCGGTGGCTCCACGCTCCAGTTAAGGCAACAACTTCCAACCCCCAGCGAATGAAAGGCATAGATCAGACTCATCGCAAACAGCCCGCCATCAATCCAGCACTGATAGCGCTCGCCTACTGTTAAAAAAGAATCCATATGCGAGGTGATAACCAGAATGCGATCAGCCGAGTCGCCAAAACCACGATTACCATTTTGCAATTCCAGCAGTGCTGCTTTGCGGGCGGCGGTGGTGGCAACAAATACGCGGCCAGATTCACGGTTGCATACAGAGGGAGATTTTTGTGCCATGGCGACGGCGTGCCTGATTAGTTCGTCGCTGACTGCTTCGTTGGAGAACTGGCGTACGCTGAAGCGGGAAGAAAAAAACGCTGATAAGTCCTTTTGTGCTGCTGCCATGATGGCTTCACGGCTGACCTGGCGGGTACCGCCTTCAGTAATCTCGACAGGATGATGTACCGCCAGGCTGGTCAGGCGCTGTTCCAGCCAGGCCATATCCATCCCATTTGTGCGATTAAAATCGATAAATTCGCGCAGGGTATGTAAGGCGCGGGCGGTGGTGTGATTGGGACCGAATCGCTCAATATATTTTTCCACACCTTGCAAGGTAGTATAAACGGCATCCTGACCAAAGCCAGGACGGGGTTGCGGCAAGGCCAATCCTTTTTCGAGACGATGGTAAGACCGAATAATCTTTGCCTCGAGTACGCCAGCAGCGTGTTCCCGAAACAGGCCGGATTGAGTACGGTAAATGTGCCAGTCATGAAAATAGGCACGTAGCAATTTTATCTGGTCGCGGCTGTTGCGTAGCCAAGCCATGATTTTTTCTTCCCACGGTAGCGGGAAACATTTAATAAAGGTGCGAGCCATGGTTTTCATCCGCGTCCTTGCTATTTTTACCAGAGAATAAAACGAGCGGGGATCAGGCTGCCTATCAATAGCCGTTCTGCTTCCCTGAGCGGTTTGAGAAAAATCGAGCAAACCAGAAATACGGTTGCAGTAATGGCAACTGAATAAGCCATATCCCCCGTTAATGGTTGATCAAAACCTGAAAACCAAAGCGCCATACCCGCTACAATTCCAGCAAGAGCAATACGTAGTGTGCCGGTAATATCCCAGGCAATATGGAATCCCCTGCGCGATAACAGCCAGCCTGCACTGAGTAACCATATTATTTCGCCGCTAAGTAAACCCCACGCTGCGCCTTCCGTACCAAAGGTCTGGATGAGAATCAGCGAAAAAGGAAGGCTGGTTGCAGCTATGCAGGTGGCAGCCAGATTGGCGCTGGCTTGTTCCACGGTGATGGTAATCATGGCGAACAACAGATGTATGGTCTGCAAGCAGACCATGACTGCCAGAAGCCACAATAAATCTCCTACATGCAAATAACGGCCACCCGTGGCCCATGCTCCGAATGCATCACCGCGCACCATAAAAAATACCAGCAGCGGTATGATGCCCAGCAAATTCAATTTCAGTACCAGATTGACAATATCAGTCAGGTCGGATAATTTTTTTCGCGCCAGATAACGGGATATCATCAAGGGCCGCAACCACCCCGCCAGCAAATGGGCAGGTAGATAATTTCTCAGCATATCGGTGATGGATTGCGCAAATCCGAACGCTGCGGTTTGCGCCAAACCCAGAATACGTGTGACCAGCAATTTGAAAATATTGGGCCCATATAACTGCCCGACCAGTT
>JAUSKS010000222.1 GCA_030646595.1 Gallionellaceae bacterium
CGTTGTCGGTGGACAGGTACAGCCCAACATAGAAGCCTGTTCCATAGGGCCCGCCGCCGGTCGCGGTCGTGCCCTGGTTGAGCACGCTGTCGCTGAGGGTCAGGCTGCCCCCAATCGGAACGCTGCTGGCTGCGGTGGAGACATCAGCCATTACCAAGTCAGGGCCGTTAATCGTCACCTGAGTTGTTGCCACCACACAGTTATTTACTTCGCTGGATTCGAGAGCGACATTAGTCGCATCGGCACAAGCACCGAAGTAATACGTCCCGAATGGTGCGGTTGTTGGCACTGTGATAGAGGTGGTGCCGCTACTCGATTGGCCAGGCAAAAGGCTAGCCACAGACCGACTGCCAGTTAACAGAATGTCCGAGGTTGTGATCGTCGAATCGGTTGAAAGGTAGAATTGGATGGCGAAGTTACTTGCCGGTCCATCTCCTTGGTTAGCAACGGTGTCTGTCACTGAAAAGCTGGTCCCGATCCCTGCGGAAGCAGGGGGATTGCCCACACTGGTTTCGACCAGGTCTGGCCGGGTAACCTGAATCGTAGTGAGCGCTAAACGACAGTTGTTGGTCTCGTCTGATTCGGTCACAGCGCTAGCTGTATCCGTGCAGGAACCAAAATAGTAAGTGGCAGAGGCAACTGTATCGGGGACAGTAACAGTGGTCGTTGCTTCACTGCTCTCTCCTGCCACCAGCCCGGACAGGTTACGAGAGCCGGTGAGAGGAATATCCGTTGTGGAGATAGTCGAATCGGTCGACAGATAAAATTGAGTCACGAAACCACCCGCCGCTTCGGTGCCTTGATTGGTGATGGTGGAGGTTACTGACAAATTGCTGCCCGCATTGGCCGAGGCAGGCGGATTGGCAAGGCTGCTGACAACTAAATCAGGCCCGTTTTTGACCGTCACCGTGACTGAGGTGCTGGTTCCCACCAGACCCGTCCCATCATATGCTTTGGCAGTCAGGGTATGCGACCCATTGCTTACAGCGGCGGTGTTCCACTCCCAGGTGATCGGGGAGGTATACGTGGTTGCCTGCAATACTCCATCGACAAGCAACTCAACTCTTGCCAGACCCACATTGTCACTGGCGGTTGCCGTCACCGTGATGGTGCCAAATACTATTGCTCCTCCAACGGGCGCGGTAATACTTACTGTAGGGGTGGTGGAATCGGTTGGCGGAGTGGTGATGACTCGGCGTATCCGGTGGTTGGTACTGTCTGCAATCAAAAATCCATCCGATGTGGCAGTCACTCCATGGGGCAGGTTGATTTTGGCGCTGCTGGCCGTGCCTCCATCTCCGCTGTAGCCAGCCGTTCCCGTTCCCGCCACCGTCGAGATGACGCCGGATAGATTCACCAGGCGAATACGGTTGTTGGAACTGTCCGCAATGAAAATTCCGATGCTGGTATTGCCGGCAAGCGCCCAGGGAGAGCTAAGTTTGGCCAAAGTGGCCGCGCCACCATCACCGCTGTAACCAGCCACGCCGGTACCGGCGATGGTACTGATAACACCTGATGAATTGATTTTGCGAACGCGGTGGTTGGAGGTGTCCGCGATGTAGAGGTTAGCTGAAGAGTCGAGAATAATTCCCTTGGGGCTATTGATCTTGGCCGCAGTTGCCGCTCCGCCATCTCCACTGTAGCCGGCGGTGCCGTTCCCCGCTACTGTCGTTATGATTCCGGCAGCGCTCACCTTGCGGATACGATGGTTGGCGGTGTCGGCTATGTAAAAATTGCCTGTAGCCGTATCTGCCAACAAGTCATATGGGCCGTTGATTTTAGCTGCGCTCGCTTGCCCGCCATCGCCGCTGTAGCCTGATCTTCCGGTGCCGACTACGGTGGTGATAATTCCTGTCGTGCTTACCTTGCGTATTTTATGATTGCCGGTATCGGCAATGTAGAGGTTGCCGCTTGCGTCAACGGTAACTGCACGCGGCGCACTCAGCTTGGCCAAAGTGGCCTGCCCGCCATCGCCGCTGGACCCCGACGCGCCCGTGCCGGCGAATGTGGTGATCACGCCTGTCGGACTGATTTTTCGGATCCGGTTATTGTTAGTGTCGGCTATGTAGGCATTGCCGCTCGCATCCATTGCGACTTTTTCCGGATATTTAAGACAGGCAGCAGTTGCAGCACCATTATCACCACAAAAACTTGCGCTGCCATTACCGGCATAGGTGGAAATATTTCCAATGCCATTCGCTGCCTGGTTCGCTACCGTAACCGTTGCCGAAGTGGAAGCGGACGCATTTCCCGCCGCGTCTGTAGCAGAAGCAATCAGGGTGTGCTTTCCGTCAACCAGACTGGTGGTGTTCGCCAGGCACTCATAGGGTGCAACGGTGTCGGTACAGATCAAGGCGGTATCCACATAGAATTGTACCGAGGCAATTCCATTCGTATCCGTGGCACTGGCAGTGATGGTGACCGTTCCATTGACCGTAGCGCCATTGCCAGGATAGGTGATAGAAATAGTTGGCTGTGTGTTATCAACTGTCACGGTAAGCGAAGTGCTAACCCCGGTATTGCCGGACGTATCTATGGCTTTGGCCTGCAAGACATAGCTGCCATCAGCCAGCGCTGCTGTATTCCAGGCGCAATCGTAAGGGGCAGCAGTATCCGTACAAAGCAGGGTATTGCTGGTAGTCGGATTCAAATAAAACTCAACCCGTGCCACCGCCAGGTTGTCTGTTGCACTGGCCGTAACGGTTACACTTTTCCGAACCAGGGCACCATTTGCGGGTGCCGTGATACTGACGGCTGGAGGCGTAAAGTCCAGCGAACGCACAGCTTTATCAATATTCAAGCGCCCGCCGGTAACAGTAATGCCGGACAAGGCAGATATGGGATCAACATTGTTGAAGAGGGCTGTTTTGATTTGATCGGTGGTCAAGGTAGGCGATTGCGCCAGCAGCAACGCCGCCGCCCCAGAGACATGGGGAGTGGCCATGGATGTCCCACTGAGCAGTTTGTATCCTGACGAATCGCAGAGCGCACAACTTCCAGTTGGAACAGTTGACAGTGTGCTGACTCCTGGCGCGCCCAGATCAACTGTAGTGGCACCATAGTCAGAAAAGCTGGCTCTTTGGTCATTATGATCCGTAGCTGCAACGCAAACTACGTTGGGCTGATTCGCCGTACAGGGATAAAAGATCGTCGCGTCATTGTCGTTGTTGCTATTCCCGGCGGCCACCACAAACAGCATGCCCTTGGTATTGGCGTACGCAATTGCATCCTCAATCACTTGGGAGAAGCAACTGGCACCTGGACCACAACCCCAACTATTGCTGGCTACCTTGGCTCCCATATTGGCTGCATAGATGATCGCCAATGCCCCGTTTTCAAATGATCCCGAACCACCAGAATCCAGAAACTTCAACGGCATGATTTTGGCTTGCCAAGCTACCCCGGCTACGCCGATTCCATTGTTCCCTACTGCAGCGATAGTACCCGACGTATGCGTGCCATGACCCTGGTCATCGAACGGATCATTATTGTTACTGACAAAATTCCAGCCGCGATAATCATCTATATAGCCGTTGCTATCATCGTCGATCCCGTTACCTGGAATTTCGCCAGGGTTGGTCCACATATTGGCCGCCAGATCGGGATGGTTGTAATCCACTCCGGTATCAATATCAGCCACAACCACACTGCTATTCCCTGTCTGAAGATCCCATGCCTCCGGGGAATCGATATCGGCATCGGTCGTCCCACCCGTTTGGCCAGTGTTGTTGAGCCCATATAACTCCGAAAATCTGGGATCATTGGGAATGACTTGAACATGAAAAAGGCCATTGGGCTCGGCATACTCCACATTGGCATTTTTCTTGTACCGATCCAGTAACACCTCTGTTGATTCGCCCTTTTTGGATTTGACCCGTTCCACCCCCAACGCGGTAATCTCTGATAGAACTTCCGCATCGACCTCCGCATGAAATTTCTTCTTCTCCGATGCCTTTACGCTTTTCTTGAACTTGACCAGCACCTCTCCTGGTACATAGTCTGGCTCTACGGGGGATGCCGCCGCTCCTGTTTTAGCGGGCCCTTGATCCAGAACTACTGCATAGGATGGTGACAGTTGGATAGTTAAACTGAAAAAAACTGTGAAAAATAGAAGCCGGGCAATCGCTGTGAAAGTTTTCATTTGTACAGTCCCCCTAACATACATGGTTAAAATAACATGCACATGTCAAACCACTACGGATCACGGGAGGACAACATGAAACTTCCAGGCTGCGCTCCTGACAGTTGATGCGCCAACATTGCTTCCTTCTCTAGCCATAACGCGTGTATGGCAGAAAGAATTTGTTACGGTATGAAATAAAATCAGAAATAAATAATGAGGAATTGCATTCCCCTTGCCCATACTATCTGGGCATTTTTTATTTTTGTCAACCACATGCAGTGCCCGTTACAAAAATGAACGTAAAACAAAAAATACTTAAATTTAACTTCTTATTTTATTCTATGCACTTACTAGTGGAAAATAGAAAGAATACAAATATTACCCCCGACCATCATGCAGCCACGTCTATATCCTGCTCCAGCAAATTTCCCATTTCTTCCAGCGGCGGCAATTCCTGCAAGGTGCGCAGGTTGAGGTCATCCAGCATTTGCTTGGTGGTCGCATACAGCGCAGGTTTACCGGGTGCGTCGCGGGTGCCGACTATATCTATCCAGCCGCGCGCTTCCAGCGTTTTTAGAATTTGCGACGACACTGCCACACCGCGTATTTCTTCTATGTCACCGCGCGTTACCGGTTGGCGATAGGCGATGATGGCTAAAGTTTCCATCACAGCGCGTGAATAGCGTGGGGGTTTTTGCGGGTTGAGGCGTTCCAGATAAGCCTGCATCTCAGGCCGCGCGCGAAAGCGCCAGCCATTGGCCACCTGATTTAATTCCACGCCGCTGCCCTGATATTCCTGCGCCAATTGTTCCAGCAACTCGGTGACCAGACGCGCTTCTATGGGCACATCACTGAGTTTTTTCAACTCAGTCAGTGCCAGCGGCTCTTGCGCAGTCAGCAGTGCAGCTTCCAGGATGCGCACCATTTTTTCTCTCTCTTCCGGAGAAAAAATAGTAGTAAGGGCATTCGTTTCTGCGATGCTACTGTCATCCTCAAGCAAGGGCGCAGCACCCGCAAGGAGTACGCCGGTGGGTGCCCCGCCGCGTTGCGGCGACCCTTCCGCAGTAAATTGCGCCCCTACCGGTGCGAAACTATTCGACTGTGGTGATACTTCTGCTTGCTCGGACATAGATATTCCCCAATGTTTCGGTTTGTGTAATCTCGACCAAAGTTTCCTTGGCCAATTCCAGTATGGCAATGAAGGTCACAACCAGTTGTGCGATGCCGTCATTGGCATCAAATAGGTTTTCAAATGCCTCGAATTCGCCGTGGCGCAATTGACGCAACAGCCGTGTCATCTGCTCGCGCACCGATAACTCTTCGCGGCGCACTTTGTGATGTGCATTCAGTTTAGCGCGCATCAATAAAGTCAGCCAGGCTTGGCGCAAATCTTCTACAGATACATTGGGCAAGCGCTGCTCCACGGTGCGCTCGAGCAGCACCTGCACCAACTCAAAATCCCGCCCGGCTTGCGGCAATTCATTCAGCTTCTGCGCAGCCAGCTTCATCTGTTCATATTCCAGCAGGCGGCGCATCAATTCCACGCGTGGATCTTCCCCTTCTTCATCCGCCACCTTGGCTGGACGCGGCAGCAACATGCGCGATTTTATTTCTATCAGCACTGCTGCCATGAGCAAATATTCAGCAGCCAGTTCCAGACGGTTACGCTGCATGATCTCGATATAGCTCATGTACTGCTGCGTTAATTGCGCCATCGGAATATCGAGCACATCCAGATTATGTTTGCGGATCAGGTACAGCAGCAGGTCGAGCGGCCCCTGAAAAGTTTCCAGCACTAGTTCCAGCGCATCGGGCGGAATATATAAATCCTGCGGCATCTCCAGCAGCGGTTCGCCGTGGATGCGCGCCAGCGGTACAGCTTGCAATTCGGCAATGGTCATTTCACCACCTCACCCGCCCAGTGGCGCATGGCATCCACCATCTTCTCTACCTCTGCGCTCGATATGAGCGGAATGTCGGTATCATCGTAGCGAAAAGTCACAGCAAATGGGTTCAGCTTTCGCAAATCATCCACAGCACATGGCACAGCAACTCCATGCTCCTGCAATGCCAGCGCCAGCCTGGTCAAATCATGTATGGGTGGAAATAAAATGCCGCGCTTAAACATAACTGCTTTCATGCTTTTTTCTACAGCCTGCTGTGCATGGAAACAAGTCGTGGCGAAATGAAAATCCGGGTCATTTTTCATTTTTTTGAAGGCAACAATATCTCGATCCGCCATCCGCAATGCGCGCAGTGCCTCTTCATGGCCGGGCGTCATACAGCACCTTGCCTTCCCTGAACGCCCAGTACAGCACAGTTCCCGGCACCTGGCTGCGGCGGAATGCCTCGTGGTCGGAATATACCAATACGTCAACCCCTATGCCAACATCTCCTACCGCCCTGTGCAGACGCACCATTTCGTCAAATTTATTGCCTACCTTTGATTCGATCACCATCAAATCCAGATCGGAATCTTCAGTCGCATCGCCGCGCGCATAGGAGCCGAACAGGATAATTTTACTTGGCTGGGCAACAGCGACCAGCCTGGCAACTGCTTGTTGTATGGTTTGTTCTGAAATCATCAGTCCTCCATTAACTATAACTCAGCCCCATCGCTTCCCGTACATCGCGCATGGTGATATTGGCCAGTTTGCGTGCCTTTTCGCAACCATCGGAAATAATATTGCGCACCAGCACCGGATCATCCAGATACATTTGCGCGCGTTCACGCATGGGTTTTTGTTCGTCCAGCACAGCTTGAATCACCGGCTGTTTGCATTCAATACAACCTATACCTGCGCTGCGGCAGCCCTGCTGTACCCATTGCTGCGTGGCTTCATTGGAGTATATACGATGCAATGGCCACACCGGACATTTGTCCGGATCGCCGGGATCGGTGCGGCGTACGCGCGCGGGATCAGTGGGCATGGTGCGTATTTTTTGAGTGACACTGGCTTCATCTTCGCGCAGGCTGATGGTGTTGTTATAGGACTTGGACATTTTCTGCCCATCCAGGCCCGGCATTTTTGAGGCCACGGTGAGCATGGCTTGCGGCTCGGACAAGATCATTTTGCCGCCACCTTCCAGATAGCCAAACAAACGCTCGCGATTGCCTATGCTCAAATTCTGCTGTTCATCCAGCAAGGATTTGGCAGATTGCAATGCTTCATCATCGCCTTGTTGCTGATAGCGCGTGCGCAACTCGATATACAGCTTGGCTTTTTTACTGCCCAGTTTTTTGATGGCGGCTTCGGCCTTTTCTTCAAAGCCGAGCTCGCGTCCGTAAATGTGGTTAAAGCGCCGCGCAATTTCGCGGGTGAATTCGATGTGTGGCACCTGGTCTTCACCTACCGGCACCTGGGTGGCGCGGTAAATCAAAATGTCCGCGCTTTGCAGCAAGGGATAGCCAAGAAAACCATAAGTGCTCAAATCTTTCTCCGACAATTTTTCCTGCTGATCCTTGTACGTCGGCACCCG
>JAUSKS010000198.1 GCA_030646595.1 Gallionellaceae bacterium
TGTTATGTGATTGACGTGGCCAACGAGAAAGCCCCAGGCACGCGAATGCCAACGTCAACGGTCTGGATCGCGCGCACGCCGATGATGCCCGCCTGAAAATTTGTAAATGGATTGACCGCTATTTCCAACACACCCCATTCACCAATAACCAACTGCGACCAGTCGCCGAACAACATCGTGCCGGCTGCCATTTGTGCGGAACTCATCGCTTTGCAACCGGCCATCATGCCCTCATACAGAGTGCCCTGCCAGAGGGGACTATCAGTGCTGGTGAATCGCTGGCGCTGCGCCAAAAGTCCGGCCACGCTTGGCGTTGACACATAGCCAACGGTATCTCCTGATATAAGCGCGTTAGAGCCAGCAACGTCTGTCTGGAATTCTAAAATACCAGCATATTGCAGGTTTGTGCCGATAACCGCCCCGATGCCAGCGGTATTTGTGATCCCGGTCGGTTGGCCGGATGCACCAGTTCCCGAAAGAGCTGCCGCATCAATCGCCAGGGCAACAACTTTCGCAAGGTCATTCATTACTAGCGCATCAGCAGCGGGGTTGGACTGCAGCATCAACTGTCTGCTGATCTCCTGATAGGCACCTACGCTCTTTGGCGTCAGGGACATCTGGCCGAGCGTCAGATTGCCTTCGGTGACCGCGGTCGTTTCCGTGGCTAGCCAATAGGCGGTGTTCGCGCCGGTCTGTTTCGGGACGGTAACGTTCCCTTGCAGGCCGGGCAGGACTGTTGCGCCCATCTGAGCGCATACCATACGATTGCGCAGTTGATCGATAAAGCTTCCGCCGAGGTTATTGGTTCCAACCAAGTAGCCGCCGCCCGTGCCGACGCCAGCCGTAAGATCGCGTGTTGCGAGCAAGTCTGTCGGAATGTAAAACGAGCCTTCACGTTCACTTTCACCGTGAACGCGTTGCATCGCCAAGTGTGTCTCCCGCTCAAAGCCCGCGTTTTTCCAGTCCTTGTTTGCGACCGCATTGATCGCACGGAGAATTGAGTAGCGGCCTATTTCGTTAGTCGAAAGTCCCAACGGACGTGATCTTGCATGATTCATGATTAAACTCCTTTTTGGTTAGAAGTCGCATCATCCCCGTGATGTGATGAAGGGTCGATTTTCTGTGCAATGGTTTGTCAACTTACTTCACACACCCCTTCAACAATATCCTGCCATTGCCGTAAGCTGGTCGGCGGAGGTACGCCGGTCAGGTATGCTAAACAGAGTAGGCGCTCGAAATCGGAATAGATTGATGGGATGCCGAGCTGCATCAAAGCGGGTGCGTTTTCCGCAATAAATTTCGGTGCTATGTCCAACATTCGCAAAGCGATTTGACGCGGGGTGATGTATATCCTACCGTCAAGCTCCATCGCGGCCTTGCGCAGAAAAACATTACGACAATGTAACCGCCAACGGCCACCATCTCGCGGGATCCCCATGCAGTGATGCAGCGGATTAGCCTTGCCGCTTTGCAGCGCACGCTGCACGGCCTCGCGCACCACGGCAAGCGTCATCGGCCTATCGTAGCCATGCGCAAACAACCATAGGGCCATAGCCGGGCCGCTCGCTGCTAGAATTGAATCGTTGTGCAGTTCAATCACAGTCGGGAGCGACCCGCGTCCCTTCTTTTGAATCTTGAAGCGCGCCAGTGGATACGTCTGCATGCACTGCCGGAACGCAGTCTAATATCGACAGGCCTTGCCAATCACCAACACCAGAAGCGACTTGCCCCAGCCATGCGAGCAGCCCGGCGATTACTTGGACTGCCGGCAAGTTCGCCAGCTCCGCGCGGTCGTTTTCAAGATGCTGGCGCAACGTGTCCTGTTGCTCGATCAACTCCAGCGACGCGCCTTCGTGAAAATCGACATCTTCATTCGCGCTGGCCAGATCACGCTCCAGCTCTGCGACACGCTTCTGTAAAATGCCAACATCTCGCGCCAGCGGTGCCAGCACTTTCGAGCGCAGTCGGGCAGGGTCGGAATTTCGGAGCAGTTGCGAAACCGCTTGGCGCGGGTCAAGTCGGCCATCAGCGCCGAGCGTAATTTTTCCAGCAGTCACCCATTCACCAACAGCCTGCTTGCTCACCTCCAGAAACCGTGCAAATTCGGCGCGCGTCAATCTCAGTCCGGAGCGATCCAAATCCTTTGGGTCAAAGGGTAAAAACGCAGACGAGTCAGGGTTAAGTGTCTTTGTCACAGCGTCACCCGGTGAGTTGAGTAAGATGGAATACCACACATACCAAAAAATGCGTGGTGCGAATTACCCGTGAGAGGAAATGCCAGGGAGTACCTTGCAACTGGCAGGGGTCGGGGGTGATGGAGTACATACGGGCGATGTTTCAGCTTATATATATATTTTGTCATCTGACACTTTCCGTGTTTGGTAAGAAAGATATGCTCCATGTACTCCATCACCCGCAATTAACAATCTTCCATTTGGTTATCTTCGATGTTCCATCAACGCCGCATTGCTCAAGCCGCATCCCATCAACGATGCGGTCGCGGTGGGAGCGCAGCCAGTATCCAAGGCGACGGCTATTGATTTTTTCGGCGCATACCATCTGCAATGCGTCATACAAGTCTGGATAGGATCGCGTCAGCGTTTCGCCGAAGCCCATCGTAGAAAGGCTGGCAGACACAACATCGGCGGCGGTCGCTTCACCACTCGGGAACGTGGCACGCCATGATTCAAACAGCAGCCGCATTGCCTCAAGGTCTGGATCTTGCTGGCGCAAACCTTCGGCGGCTTTGATTGGGTCAGCCATGCCCAGCCAAACGAGGGGGCGGCGCACCATCTTGTCCCACAACTCGAAGCCACCCAGCGGGTGCAGTCCGGCAATAGCAGGTGAACCGGCTGCGATGTAGGCAAGCGGAATTTCGAGTGCTGCGCGTATAAGTTCGCCCCGGCGCTCAAATACATATTCCAGGTGATCGCGGTCAAACTTCCTTTGCTCGGGTCGCTCCTGTTTGGCATCCATGCGAATCAGCACGACACGCCGCTTGAGGTCGCCCACGATGGATAGATTGTTGCCGGTTGCCACCAGCAGCGCGTGAGTTGGAATGCTTACCATGCCGCTTGCGCCCAGCGGTCGCAGCCGGACAAATTGTTGGGTGCAAACTTGGCAAAGCAGATCGCCCTTGAGTGAGCGTTCGATATTGTCCATCACAGGCACGGCATCACCGGCCATCAACACACCGCCCAGCCGCTTCTCGGCTTCCGCCTCATCGTTGCCTAGCGACAACACGCTGGCACGCCGCCCGGTGGTGATAATCGCGAATGTCTCGGCAATAAGGGTTTTTCCTGTACCCGGTGTGGGCGCAGTGATCGCCATCATGGGGGCTGCGGGGAGGATACGGCGCACCAAGGCAGTGATAATTCCGGCCAGTATTGCCGCCGTGTCGCATTCATCAACTACAGGAAAACCATCCACCAGATCCATCAGCACCAGCTTTGCCTTTTCCGCGTCTGCACACGAAGGCTTCGGCTTGGGTGATGTGGAGCGCACATTCTGCTCAAACGCAGCAAACAACCCCGTATCTTCGTCATAGCCGGGCTGTTCGATTACGCGGCCCTCCGGTGTGATGGTGGCAGCTTCAATAAATCCGGAAAGCTGGTTTAGGTTCGGCCAATTGCCGCGCGCCAAAAATGCATCCGCCACACGGCGCGGACAATCGCATGGCTTGTAGCTCTCGGCGCGTGCGTCAAAGCGTTCATGAATAGCGGCCTTTGTCAGCAGTTCAACCAGGTGCGCACCATCAACAGGATGCAGCGTGATCGCGCCACGCGGTCGATTGACGCCAAAAGACAAGCCCTCTTTTGCCGGATAAATCCGCACCAGCCGCCCGGATTGCACGAACAAATTGCAATCGGTGTCGACAAGAGCTTGTTCGCATTCGTCCAGTATCTCAGGCAACTTGCCGGGATCGTGCCGGATAACGCGCTGACCGTCCCCATTGAAGGCCGCCCGTTGTTCTTTATCGGCTTTAACTACGATGAGCTTGGGTTTTGCCATGTCAGTTTTTTCCATAACGAGGTAAGCGGCATAGTCCATGGCGAGGGCGCACCTGGTTGATATTTAAGTCGTAGCCAAGCGTGATCTTCACCCCGGCCAACTTTATCCATGTTGAAGGTTTGCACGTCGTGCGCTTTCGCAGCGAACAGCGCGCTGCAAAGAGCATGCAGGCGTGGAATGTCGCAATCGCTGTGCATGATGAAAACATCAAGGCCAGCAGTAAACTGCCACTCAAATTCGGCAGGGTCGCGCTTTGGTGGCACAACCACAACAGGGAAGTCGGGCACGATGTCGCGCCGCCATGAAAACCCGATAGCGATATGCCCCATGCAGCCGCGCGCAGGCACCATGCCCTTGCGCCGTGCATCGGCAATAACTTTTGCGTAAGGCGGAAGTTTCTTGATTGTCACAGCAAGCCACCGCTGCACGAAACAACTTTTCT
The DNA here is from genome assembly GCA_030646595.1 of Gallionellaceae bacterium. GTDB lineage: Bacteria > Pseudomonadota > Gammaproteobacteria > Burkholderiales > Gallionellaceae > Nitrotoga. The sequence continues at coordinate 4,454 of JAUSKS010000198.1, forward strand.
CGGGCGTCCGGTGCGGCGACCTTCGAGTTGTGGTGGGGCAGCAGGGCGGCCAGTGGGGAGGGAATTTAGCCAGCGTTCCAAGTCGCGCGCGAGAATAAGCGTGCGGTTTCCGTGCATTCTAGTTTGAAGAATGCCGGCGCGGATCGCAGCGTCGATAACGCTTTCAGATAACGAGGTTGCGGCAGCAGCGCCGGTAAGGGAATAACTGAGTACCGCAGGGAGTAAAGCTGAGGTGTGCTTCATCACTTTCCTTAACTTAAAAAACGTTAAGGCGGACTCTAATGCTCTATCGGTTGCAGGTAATTCTAAATAAAGTGGTATGGTTAATTCTCTATCTGCAACTTGCTGCGGATTTCATACGTTTTTTTATATCCGGCGCTGTAGTAATCCGCCCTCACGGTCTCAAATGAGGTGCACAAGGTATTTGCTGCGCGCTCGAGGCGTTTTTTTATTTTGGCTGTTGGGTATTCTGTTTCGTCATTCAAAATAAACTCGGCCAGAGCATATTGTCGATTGATAACGTCACGGCTGCGCTTTGGTGCACCGTTGCTTTCATGGGGTACATCGACTTTTTCCAAAACATAGATCAACCAATCATTTTCGGGTTTCGTTAGCTGTTTTTCTTCACGAAGTTTGGTGGATATCCCACGTTTCAGCACCTCGCGATATTCAACCTCGTTACTGTGTTTGGCTTGATGCGTAAGCCAGTAGAAATAGGTTTCTTCTTCAGTGTCTTTGAGTCCCGCAAAACCTGCGTATATAAAGCGATATTGCCAATCGCTTTCCGCCATAATTTTGAGTTGCTGCAGCACTTCGTCATATGCAGATTTATAGCGTGTTTTAAGTAGTTTTTTTATAGCTTGTTCGTTGTTATCGACACGCGCCCAATCGGCTGGAGATATTTTATCCGGCACACCACTCAGCGCATTAGATATGATTTTCTGAAGCTCTGAAAATAGCGCTTTCACTGCCTCGCCATCAATGTATTTGAGAGCATTTTTCTTGAGTGCAACATATTCGGCTGGGTCGTAAAGCTCTGCTTGTTTTTTCATACTGAGCGCACCTTCACAGTGCCACCTTCAAATAGGAGCCGCACCAGGACGGTGGTGCATAATCATCCCGCCTTCAGTTCATTCAACAAGTCGGGGTGCCGGTCCAGCAGCCGGAACAGATTAGTGACGGCGGCCACCGGTTTCGCTTGTCCGCGCTCGTAGCGCGAAAAGGCATTCTTGCCGCCGCCGGCCAGCCGCGCCGCCTCTTGCTGGGTCAGCCCGAGTTTCTTGCGGATACGGGCCAGATCGGCCATTTCCTTCGCGTCCACACTGTCACGGAATGCCTGCCATGCGGCCTCTTCCTTGGCATCATGCTCGGGAAAACCATCGTGGCAATGATTGCAGAATGCCCCCTTCGCCGTGTACGCGTATGCACGGCCACGGTATTCGAGTTGCTGTTTGCGCTTGCCGTCGTGCAGTGTTCCTTCGCTGCACAGCGGGCATTGTTTGCCGTTCCATTTCGATGTCATATCAACGCTCCTTAAAGGACACTACGAAGTATTCGCCAGCCTGTTGTATCTTGACGTAGAGCGTCTTTCCGCGCCACTCGGCGTGATATACGTCCTGCCAGATACGGTGATCTTTGTTCGTAGTCATGCTCTTGTAAAGGTCGGCGCGGGACAGGCCCTGCACCACTTCAAGCGCCTCCGCCTTCACCATACCTGCGGCCCGGATGCCGTCCTGTGCCGTCAGGGTCAGGTTCATTGCCTCAACCGTTGTCATCTGTGCTTTGATGTCGGCAAGCAGGTAATGGGGAGAGCGCTTTTCCATGGTTTTATATTACCCTAATAGGGGGATATTAGCAACCTCTACACTCGCGCTTACGTTGACTGAAACGCTTAGGGGTCATCGCATGTTCAGGCTGGCAGTGCCTCCGGCTGTGTCCTTGCTTCATCTATCAGCGTCTCTGCTTCCCTGATTCGATCAATCGTGTTTTTCATCACAAAGTAAAAACCTGTTACCTGCTCCGATTGCAAAGTAATCGTGCCATCGCTCGGGCCGTTCAGACTGATGGATTGGACAAACAATGCCATAGCAGACGCCTCACGCAGTTTGTCATTCGCGTCAAACAGACACCTGGCGCTGTCCGACAAGGGTGCGGGATATTTATCTTTTACTGGTGGAATGTCTGGCAATGATTCTGTCAGCGGCACCACGATCTGGTTGAATATCCGCTGTTTCGATTTGTCGTCCTGTGCGTTTGCCATCAGTGTTGCCAGCCTGGCTTGAATGTCAGCCAGTTCAGCCCGCTGTTCCGGTCCTGCTGTTAAAATGTTCTCAACCATGATGTAACTCCTTTTAGTGTGCTGCATTGTGGTTAGGGGCGCTTGGTGGCTCTAACACCATGCGCCCCGCTTTTCCTTCCGGCACTGCCGGTCGCCCCAGTGATTTTCAATACCACTCGCTCCACCGTCTTAGCGGCGGCAATGCGCTCTTCGGTCATTTCGGCGTGAGCGTAAATGCGCAGCATTCCTTCAAGCGCATGGTTCAAGCACTTTTCAACGATGTGCGGGAATATGCCGTTTTCCATTGCCAGAGTGGCGAAGGTGCGGCGCAGATCGTGCGGCGTCCAGCCGACTTTGCGCCGCTTCACCCATGATTGAACGGCGGTGTTTGATACTTCAAATGGTGCGGCAAGTTGAGCCTTCGCGGTCGGTGTCAGATACACCCAATGCGGCTTGCCGTTCTTGGTTTTATCCATACGCCAAAAATCGCCGTCAGCGCGCCCGGTTTGTCCTTCCGATATACGGAGTCCAGTCAGCAGCAGGAAACGCAGCAGCGCTGCGTTGTTGCCCTCCCATGCCCATAATTGTTTGATCTCATCATGCGTCAGTACGCGGGTGATCGGTTCGTATTTGTAGCCGGTGACACGCGCGCCGATTACGGTGGCGGGATTGTCATCGCGCCAGCCCAATTCAATTGCCAGGGAGAACATCGCCTTGAGGTGTGATCGCAGGCTGTCCGCGCTGCGTGGTGTGGCCCTGCTCTCAGCTACCAATTCGGCCAAGCGCGTTGTTTTTACTTCGGACACTCTGACGGTGCCCATCGCCACGCGGATGCGTTCCTCGTAGGTGGCAAACTGCTTTGGCCGGGCATGGCCACTGATAACCGCTTCGTGGTATTGTGTTAGCAGGTCGTTGACGGTGGCATCAGACGGCGTTTTTGCGGTGGCGGCTATGAATTTTGCTCCCTTGAGGGAAAGGGTAGGCCAGTCGCCCAAGGTGATGATCTTGGTTTTGCCTGCTTGCTTGCGGCGCACGATGAAGGTCTTGCGGCCAGTAGTGCGAACACGCAGCCAAAGCCCATCGCCACACCCCACCATGAAGTCGGTGTCGCGTTGTCTTAACGCTTTGATATCGGTGTCGCGTTGTCTTAACGCTTTGATATTTGTCTCGTCCATGGATACACTGGATACGTTTTTGGATACACTTTGGAGTATAAATCAAAAGTTTGTAAAAGTGTATAAAAGTTTTCAGTGATAATAAATCAATGAGATAGGATAGGTGAGCTAGTGGTAAAAGTGCTATTCGTTTGTATGGGTAATATTTGTCGTTCACCGGCTGCCGAGGCAGTGTTCCGGGCCTTGGTAGAGAAAAGCGGGCTGGCACAGCATATTGTTATTGATTCCGCTGGTACGCATGATTATCACGTAGGCCAGCCGCCGGATGAACGCATGCAACATGCTGCACTGCAACGTGGCTACGACATGAGCATGTTACGCGGGCGGCAAGTAGAGGTGCAGGATTTTAGCCGCTTTGATTATGTATTGGCCATGGATATGGCTAATCTGGGCATCTTGCATCGGCTATGTCCGCAGCCGCAACGTGCTTGCCTGGGATTATTTATGGAATATGCCCAGCAACATCAGCAACGTGAAGTACCCGACCCTTATTATGGCGGAGTGGAAGGTTTCGAACGGGTATTGGATATGGTTGAAGATGCTGCACAAGGCTTGCTTAACCACCTGCAGAAAGAGTCCGGGCAGACTGGTTCATAGTATAGTAGGGCATCTCTAAAAATTCAAAGTTCTAAGCAAGGCAAGGCGCGAGCAAAAAATTGCGACGCCGCATATTGATGATATGTAAGGAGTAATTTTTTGTGAGCAACGCAGTATTGCGACGAAATTTGGATTTTTAGAGATGCCCTGTATGCTACCGCACAGAGTACCCAGATGAGGCAGGTTAAACTTTATTATATTGAATCTGGTATAGCTAAGGATGACTACCTTTTTTGGGATAGAGGCTGCGCAGGAGGAAAAATTTCTGGAGCATGGCAGGGTTGTGCTGGATAAAACCAGGCACAGCGAGGTTCTTAATACCTTTCGTAGCATAAGAACAGAAGATATAGTTTTCATCAAGAATTTTACCCCGCACACTGGGCTTAAAGTGAAGGCTATAGGCCTGAGCTTATCCAGCTTTGCTAGAGAAAATAGTACGGAAATTTCTTTTCCGGTTGAGTGGGTCTGGACGGGCGAAACATTGATTGGACAAGTGGACGAAGAATTGGCCTCATGCAGCAATGCCTTTTACGAGGAGCATAATATATTGGCGCAAAGAAAAATCATGGATTTGCTGCCTGACCAGTCTGCGCAACCTATTCCGCGTCTTCCCTGAATCGATCCGTTCTCTGCTATTGCGGCAAGCCGCCATAGTTTGCACTGTTTTATGCTTGTGTTTCTCCGTACCAGCCTTTTCCGCTACCGAGTCCATTGAAGTTGTCGTGCAAGGATTAACTGGCCCGGCGCTGGCCAATGTGCAAGAAGCACTGACCTTGCCTTATGGTTTAGTACGCGATGGAAAAGTGGACCGGTTATGGCTGGAACGCTATATCCACCAGACTGACAAAGTGGTACAGGCTGCGCTGGAGCCTTTTGGCTTTTATCATGCCACCGTCATGGTTGCGTTGGAGCTGCAAGCCGATGGCAAATACCATTTGGGCATAAATGTCGAGCCAGGCGAACCCGTTCGTATCGCCAACATAACAGTCACAGCGCAAGGCCCCGGTAGTGAACAACCCCTATTGAAAAAATTGCTGACAGATTTCCCATTGCGCATGGGGAATGTGCTGGTACAACAAAGCTATGAAGCCGCCAAAGAAGCGATCAAGGCGCAAGCACAAGAATTAGGCTATCTGGACGCTGAATTTTATGTACATGAAATTCATGTCGATAAAACTGCTGGCGCTGCCCGCATTACTTTGATGCTGGAGACAGGCGAGCAGTATTTTTTTGCTGATGTGCATATAGAAGGGGCTCCTCAGTATCCGGCAGATTTTTTGTGGCGGCATGTGACATTCAAGCCAGGGGAAATTTTCTCTTATGCCAAGCTGGGCGAAACCCAGCGTAACTTTAATAACGCCGACCGTTTTAAAGAAGTAGTCATCACGCCACAGAAAAAAGACGCGATCGCCTTTAAGGTGCCGGTGTTGATACAGCTGCAAGCTGCGCCGCGTCAAAGCTTGCGTCCCGGGATAGGCTATGGCTCCGATACCGGTGCCCGTTTTACTACCCGTTATCGCGACCTGAATATGTTGCATAAAGGTCATGAACTGTTTGCCAACTTGTATCTTTCACAACGCTTGCAAGGTTTGGCCACGGGATATGTGGTGCCGAGTTCCAGCGATGTCAGAAGCTCTACTGTTATTCAGCTCAATCTTCAGAAAGAAGAAGTGAGTTCCTATACCAGCCGCTTGAGCGCGCTGGAGCTGGATCGCAACCACAGTTTGGGTACGGGAAAATTGGGGACTGCCTACATTAAACTGCAACGCGAATCCTTTGTAATTGGTCAGCAACGATCCCATTCCCGGCTGGTATTGCCGGGCCTGCGCTATATCCAGGATAGTTTCAACAGCCATACCCGGCCCAGCCAAGGTTATCACTATGCTTTTGATCTACGTGGCACACATCAGTCACTGGGATCGGACACAGCTTTGCTCCAGCTTATTACCGAAGGCAGTTATCTATTTCCCCTGCCTTGGCGGCTATCCTTTTATACCCGCGCCAAAGCCGGGATAACTTTGTTGAATGACCCCTTAACTGACCTGCCCCCTTCGCTACGCTTTTTTGCCGGCGGAGATCAAAGTGTGCGCGGCTATTCTTATAAATCGCTAGGCCCGCGCGATGCCAGCGGCCAGGTGGTGGGTGGGAAACATTTGCTTACCAGCAGTGTGGAAATGGAGCGCGCGCTATACCAGGATTGGGGCGTTTCCATTTTTTATGACATAGGTAATGCTTTTGATACTTACACCGGTACTACGATGGCGCAGGGAGCGGGTATAGGTGTGCATTACTACACGCCGGTGGGTGCGCTCAACTTTTCATTGGCCCGCCAAATTGGCGTAGTTAATCCGGGCTACCATCTGCATTTCACAGTTGGGTTTGAATTTTGAAACGCTTGGCTGCCATCTTGGCAATCACCGTACTTCTGCTAAGCATGGCAGGCGTGTGGCTGGTAATGAGCACGGCGGGGGCGCGCTGGATCATGGAAAGTGTGTCACGCCCAGGCGGTTTGGAAATCGTGGCAAGCAAGATGGAAGGGCGTTTGTTTGACCATCTGCTGCTCAGTAATCTACATATCACCTGGGCCCATACCGAGATCGCCATCGAGCGCCTGGAACTGGAGTGGCAGCCACTTAAATTGTGGACGGGCAACGCTGCTTTTAAAAGCATCAAACTGCAAGGATTAAAGATACAGGACAATAGCACCCAGCCATTATCCCTGCTGCCATGGCCAAAAGCGTCGGGCATTGCTGCGCTGTTGCATGGACA
>JAUSKS010000248.1 GCA_030646595.1 Gallionellaceae bacterium
CTTCAAAGTTAGTATTTTCCGAGGCCATAAGTAAAAAGTGAAATTAGAAGTTCCTGCTCAGCAGGTTGTTTAGAATGCAGGAATACTCGTACAAGTTAAATTTGTCTGGCATTGTCGTCAATACTCCTGGCGGCTTAGCGGGGTGTTGGAATTACCACGGGGCGAAGATGTTGCGGCTTAATATGCGGAGTCATCTAAGGTGTACTTCAGAAAACTCCGCTTGCCAGCGCTGCCTTGCTTTGATTGCCCCTTGTTAATTTGTCCACGCGCTGTTAGCGGTTAAGGTAACTTCTGCGTCTAGCAATGGACATGGCACAGCAAGGTCAAGCTAGAAAAAACCAAAGCCCTTGCCATGAAAATCACGTTTTGCTTTCTCTTCAGCCGATTCCGTATCCGATCCATCTGATGCAGAATTTGAACTCTGCGGCGTAGCGGCAGGCCCACCAGGTTGCCCCTCAAATAATCCAAAATCGCTATCAGCATCCTGAGCTTGCCCAGCAGAAGTAGGGCTCATCCCTGATTTAGGCACTTCTTTGCGCGAAGGGAACGTAGCCTGCTCTTTCCCTGCACCAGTATTGGCAGGTGGTGATGGCTTGGATGCAGGTGCAGGCTCCTCATCGAAGAAACCAAAGCCTTGTCCATGAATGTCATGCGTGGCCCGCCCTCCAGGTATTTTCATCGAGGGTGGCGGGGGAGGAGTTTCTTTAGCTGCGCTCGACGAAGGTGGAGATGCCGGTTGATCATCAAAAAACCCGGAATCAGAATCCTCGGATGATTTAGCCACATCCACTGGAGCCTGGTGAGTCCCTTTCTTAGCTGAACCAGCGACCAGGGAAAGCTGCTCCAGCTTTTTACACACTGCAGTCACTGCGTTAGCATCCACTTGCGCTTCACTTTCACCGCTATGAGCGGCTAACTGCATGGCAATAACATCACCCGTCTGCAGAAATGCATTGATCATTTCTGCAGTCAAGGTCATTTCTTGTTTGCGTAATTTATCGAGCAAGGTTTCCAGCACATGCGTAACTCCAGCCATGTCCTCAAAGCCGAATGTTGCTGCTCCTCCTTTGATGGAATGGGCAGCACGGAAAATTGCATTGAGGTCATCCATGGCAGGATTATTTACATCCAGCGCAAGCAACAGCTTTTCCATGCCTGCCAAATGCTCGGCAGTCTCATCAAAAAAAGTTTGGTAAAATTGGCTTAGATCAGCACTCATATTTATTTACCCGGCACAATTAACCCGGCCAATTAACCTGCTACTTTCTTCATCACTTCCAGCAATTTCTGCGGACCAAAGGGCTTGACCAGCCAGCCCGTGGCCCCCACCAGCTTGCCCTGTTTTTTCATGGCCTCGCCTGATTCAGTGGTCAACATCAGGATGGGTACGGTGCTATAGGCCGGCATGGCACGCAAATTTTTGATCAGTGTCAAACCATCCATACGCGGCATGTTTTGGTCAGTCAAGACCACATCCACAGTATTCAGCTTGGCCTTTTCCAGCGCATCCTGACCATCTACCGCTTCTATAACCTCATAGCCTGCGCCTTTAAGGGTAAACGTTACCATCTGTCGAATTGAACCAGAATCATCAACGCTGAGTACTCTGAGCACTGTTTTCGCCATTCCAAAATCTCCAATACTAAATGATTCAGCTATATTACACTTGGGTGAATCAAATTATAACTCCCCATCATAACTAATGTCGCGACTTACCTGCGGGTAACGATGAAAATCATTAAGCAGCCGCACAATCCCACCCATATCGAACCAACATGGGTTATTCATGGACAAGCTCTAATATTTATGCAGCAACATTACCTCCTGTACCGGGGCACTGACGTAACCTATTGCTCCCGGCGTATTTTTGACAAAGCTAACAACTTCGGCATCCCCCAATTTGACAGATGGCGAAGCCAAACCACCGCGGAAACCTTTCTTGATCCACAGTGAGGCATATTTCCCAGCATCCATATTAAGTGCTTTGGCCAAAAAATCACTTTGCACCGCAGCATTATCTACCGGCACAAGTTTAATTGAGCCAGCAAACTGCTTCTCGCCCAAATAGGCATCTCTTAATTCCGCTGTAGTCAATGTTACGCTGGGGTGCGAAATCACATACACATCTCCGGCCACCGCTGGTACCGATCCGGCAGCTACCAGCAAGCTCAGGCCCAGCAAAACTGTTTTCATAGTGATTGGATATTTCATTATGACCCCTCCTTAGAATGTAATCGCGTATTGCATACGGACTTCGCTGTAACTGCCATTGCCTGGGCCGGTAGTAGGTGTGCCATCACCTTCCTTGGTCCGGTTTACTTCGGCCTTAAGCGCAGACTTGGCGCTCAGGCTATAGCGTACACCGACCAATTGGCGGGTATAAGACACGCCGTACTGCTGGTTGCTGAAGTACAAGTCATCCTGGTCCAGTACTGTTTTTTCTGCCCGAACATAGGGCGTCCATAGTTCAGCAATGGTACGACCAACCTGAACAAAGCCCAACCAGCTCGAGTTGGTCCCTGTCCCAGCAGTGGCGTTATCATTGCTGAAATGGTAATACTCAGCGATATTTTCCCAATTATCGTTTTCATGGGCCGCATAGAGCCCGGTCATTTTCACACTGACTTCGCCTGTTAATGGTGTAGCACTGGCATCGCTGAAATTAACACGCTCGGTGAAAGCATGCGCGCCAATTATCATGTCTCCTACTTTATAGCCGATATTAGCACCCACCATTTTGTTGCCGTTGCTATCGCGTGAATTGTTGATAGCCAAGGCACCGGTGTGTGTTGCTCCCCCCGTGGTATCAACCTCGGCAATGGCATTGCCATTGCCTATATAGAAATCATAGAGCAGCTTGGCATTGCCTATAGGCAGACTACCAGTAGCCCAGGCACCCATCACATGAGCGGGTAGCACACCTCCCTTATCTTCAAAATCAATGAAGCGCGGACGCAAAATGGAAGGTTGAATTTCCGCGCCGTGATGAAAGCCGGTATTCCAGTAACCATAGGGCGCATGAAAGCGGCCCATCCAGGCAGTAAGCTGATCATTAAAGGTATAACCGAACTGGATGCGCTCCAGGTCCGTGGCCAAACCTCCATCTGCGAGAAATTCGAATAACAGTTCGACCAGGCCCTTGCCCCGATCACCGAATTGCGGGGTCAGATAAAAATCCAGCGAGTTGGCCCAGAATCCTCTGCCGGCCTGATCCAGCCGGGTATCGTTATTGCTGGCATGGGTATAACCGACATCGGCAAAACCATGCAGCGGAATACCATAGTCAGAAAAATTTTTACCTTGGTTTTGAGTTAATTGTGCAACGTCTTTTTGCACTGCAGCTAATTTTGCCTTAAGGTCGGCAATCGCTGCCGCGTCATCTGCCCATGCTGCACCCATGGATAGCTGGCTTAATACCAGTAACGCCCCTAAAAATGTAACCAAGTTGAAATACGGCTTTCTGATAACTTGTCTCATCATTACCCCCTTCCAGGTTAAACAGCCAAAGAAATTCCCACCCACAAATCCATATGTAAAAACTCCCCGCCAGAAGCTTACTAATTAAATTTTAATTTTTACGCTTATAGCACAAATCAGCCACAATAAACAACTTTTCCGTCTACCAAGGTGTGGCGCACCCGGCCTTTTAATTCCATACCGATAAAGGGTGTGTTCTTGCCCTGGCTTTTTAAAGCGGTGGCCTCCACTTTCCAATAATGCTCAGCGTCAAATATACACACATCTGCCACTGCACCAGGGGATAAATGTCCAACATTCAAACCCAGGATGCGGGCAGGATGTTGCGTTACCCGGGCCAGCGCATCTGCCAGACCCAACTTACCCTGCTCCGCCCATTTCAGCGACAGCGGTAATAGTAATTCCAGGCCCGTGGCACCTGCTTCCGCTTCCGCAAACGGTAATTGCTTGGCATCATCATCCACGGGCGAATGGTTGGAGCATATGCAATCTATCGTGCCATCCTGCAAGGCTGCGCGTAATGCGTCCCGATCACGCACACTGCGCAAGGGAGGAACCAGATGGCAGTTAGCATCGAAAAAGCCTATGTCTCTTTCCGACAAATGGATATGGTTGATAGATACATCACAACTCAGCGGTAAGCCTTGCTGTTTTGCAGCACGTATCATGGCCACTCCTTCCGCGCTGGAAATGCGGCAGATATGCAAACGTACACCCGTCTCGCGCGCCAGATGCAGCATGGTAGATAACGCTATGGTTTCGGCACATACCGGCACAGCAGGCAGCCCTAAACGAGTAGCCACTTCGCCATCATGCGCTACTCCATGGCGTGCGAGAAAACTATCTTGTGGGCGGAGCCAGACACTAAAACCAAAAGTGGCGGCATATTGCATGGCGCGCATCAATACACGGGTATCGGTAAGCGGCGCATCTGCCTGACTGAAGGCGATGCAACCTGCATCGGTCAACTCAGCCATTTCGGTCAACTCGGCCCCTTGCAAACCATAGGTCAAGGCACCCAAGGGGTAGACCCGTGCCTGATTCAATTCACGCGCACGGTGCTTGAGCATTTCTACCAGGCCAGGTTCGTCCAGTGGTGGGTCCGTATCGGGCGGGCATATCAATGTGGTCACCCCGCCAGCTATCGCGGCCTCCATCTCGGACTCCAGCGTAGCCTTGTATTCATATCCCGGTTCGCGTAGTCGCGCGGCCAGATCAATCAGGCCGGGTGCCACTATCAAGCCTGTAGCATCGATCACTTCCTGCGCCACAAAACCTGCGGGTGTATTACCGACTCCTGCTATTTTCCCGGCCATGATAAAAACATCGTGGTGACCATCAATATGGTTTTTTGGGTCTATCAAGCAGCCATTTTTTATGTGGATATTTTTCATGCTAGAAAAAACCTTTGGCCACAGAGTACACAGAGTTCACAGAGAACAACAATGGGTTACTGTTAATAACAACCTTACCCATCAAGTGGGTGCGATAAATAGGCAGCGCCTGCACTCTCTCTGTGTCCTCTGTGATCTCTGTGGCTTGAATTAAGGTTTTCAGGTTCATGCAGTTTCCCAGATTATCCTGCTCCGGCCAATGTGCTCATCACTGCCATGCGCACGGCAATACCAAAAGTCACTTGCGGCAAAATAACAGAATGCGTTCCATCCGCCACACTGGAATCAATCTCCACACCCCGGTTCATCGGCCCCGGGTGCATCACAATGGCATCTGCCTTGGCCTGTGCCAGCTTCTCTTGGGTGAGTCCATAATATTTAAAATATTCCTGTGCGCTGGGCAAGGCTGCGCCCTGCATGCGTTCATTTTGCAGGCGTAACATCATCACCACATCCACATCGCGCAAGCCCTGATGCATATCGTGATAAACCTGTACGCCGAGTTGTTCCACACAGGCAGGCAACAAGGTTTTAGGCGCGATTACGCGCACTTCCGGTACACCCAAGGTGGTTAGCGCATGAATCTGCGAACGCGCCACGCGCGAATGCAAAATGTCGCCCACAATGGCCACACGCAGATTATGAAACTCGCGTTTGTAATGACGGATGGTGAACATATCAAGCAACGCTTGCGTGGGGTGCGCATGGCGCCCATCCCCTGCGTTGATAACATGAATTTCCGGTGCCACATGCTGGGCAATCAGATGCGCCGCGCCGCTCTGTGCATGGCGCACCACAAACATATCAGCATGCATGGCGCACAGATTGTCCACGGTATCGAGCAGGGTTTCGCCTTTGCTGGCGGAAGAAGAGCCTATGCTCAGATTAACCACATCGGCAGATAAACGCTTGGCAGCAATTTCAAAAGTAGTGCGCGTGCGGGTGCTGTTCTCGAAAAAAATATTGAATATGGATTTGCCATGCAGCAAGGGTACTTTTTTGATTTCGCTGCCCGTGGCGATATTCATGAAAGAATTCGCGCGGTCCAGAATGCCGCGCAGGATGGCAACTGGAAGGCCTTCGGTGGTAAGCAAATGTTGCAACTCGCCGTGTTTATTGAGCTGCGGATTATTCACGCGATCAGTCCCATTCCCGGTTCGTTAAAATACGCTTGTAATATCTGTTGTGCGGCTACCTGATCGAGCAGCGGTTTTTGCTTAAGGCCATGTATGCCCATTTCTGTTAAATGCGAACTGGCTGCCACCGAAGTATAGCGCTCATCCACTAGAATGGTGGGCAAATCAAAACGCCCTTTGAGTCGTTGCGCAAAGCGACGGCATAAGCGCGTCAGCTCGTGTGGTGTGCCATCGGGATGGCTGGGCAGTCCCACGACCAGCGCTGTCGGTTGCCATTCATGGATGAGTGCAGCAATCGCTGCGTAGCGCTGTTCATTTTGTGCGCCGTGCAAGGTGGTCAAGGCCTGTGCTGTGCAAGTAATGGAATTCCCAACTGCCACGCCGATACGCTGCATACCAAAATCGAACGCCAGGATGGTGCCAGATGGGGCCATGAGTTTTGGTCAGGCATGACCTGCATCTTCTGACAAAGAGGCATAATCTATACCCAGTATCGCCATCGCAGCAGGCAGCCGTTCTTCGGGCGGCAAGTCAAACAGAATATGGGCCGATGCAGGCACACTGAGCCAGGCGTTTTGCGATAGCTCATGCTCCAGTTGTCCTTGTGTCCAGCCGGAATAGCCCAGCGTCACCAGCAGATTGGGTGGGCCATTTCCCAACCCGACCGCCTGCAAAATATCCTTGGACGTGGTCAGCCCCACCTGGCCATTAATCGGCAAGGTGGATTGCCATTGCCCCATCGGTTCATGCAGTACAAAGCCGCGATCTGTTTGTACCGGGCCCCCAAAATATACGGGCACGTTTTTTAGCTCAGGCTTGCTCAGCGGCGCTTGTATCTGCGCAAACAAATCACCCAGCGTGAGGCTGATCGGGCGATTGATGATAATACCCAAGGCGCCCTGCTCATTATGTTCGCAGATATAAGTAAGTGACTTGGCAAAAATGGAATCGGCCATGGCGGGCATGGCAATTAGGAAATGATGGCTGAAATTAAGTTGCGCCATGTCGCTTATTGTAACTGCAAGGGATGGATATGGCCAACTTTAGCTGGAAGGTGGGGTGGCGACAAACTTGGCAATCTCTTGCAACAACATGTCTGGCTCGTGGAATTTATTATGTTGCTGTAAATCATCTTCCTGATAAAACTTGATATGCTCCAACAACTCTTCTTCCTGATAAGGCTTGCCGAGATAGGCGTTAACTCCTAACTCCTGCGCATACAAGCGATGTTTTTCCGCTTCGCGTGAAGTGATGATAATGATGGGAAGATAGCGTGTCTTGGGGTCGCCGCGCAAGCGCTTGGTCAGTTCAAAGCCATCCATGCGCGGCATTTCAATATCCAGCAGGATGACTGCCGGCGTAAATTCGGCCAGTTTTTCTAGTGCATCAACGCCATCCTTGGCTGTCACCACTTGATAGCCAGCGCGGATAAGCATACGGCTGGTGACTTTACGCACGGTGAGAGAATCGTCCACTACCAACACCAGCGGCTGGGTCTGGATGACCTCTGCCGTGCTCGCCTTGTTGACACGGTAAGCAACTGTGCTGCGTTGCTCAAGAGCAATTGGGTTGAGGATCAACACCACCCGCCCATTGCCCGTTACCGTCGCCCCGGCAATACCCGGCAAGCGCGCCAATTGTGGGCCGATATTTTTTACTACCACCTCGTGGTGGCCTAGCAGATCATCCACATGCACCGCCAACCGCCTTTCGCCACTGCGTAGCAACAGGATTGCATTGTACGGACGCGTTTCGGGTTGGTGATTGTCATGGCCGATCAGCCGGGTAAGGTTATGCAAGGAATATTGATAACCATTCCAATCGACCCGCCCCTTGCGGTATACATCCAGCAATTCAGCCTGCCTGACCTGCTGTACCTGCTCCACCATGGCCGCAGGGATGGCAAAGGTTTCATGGTCAGCTTGCACCATGAGGGTTTGTGCCACTGCCAGCGTCAGCGGCAAACGAATCACAAAACGGGCACCTTTATCGCGTTCGGAAAACACGTCTATATGTCCGCCCATCACCACGATTTCGCTACGCACTACATCCATGCCTACGCCGCGACCGGCAATTTCGGTAACCTCGGTCGCAGTGGATAAACCGCTGGCAAAAATCAGCTGCATGATCTGGCTTTCGCTGACCACGTCATCTTCTTTCAGCATCCCCTGCTCCAGCGCTTTTTGCCGTAAGCGTTCGATGTCCAGGCCAGCCCCATCATCGGAAAATTCAAAATCGACTTCATTATTTTCCTGGCGCACGGACAAACGGATAATGCCTATCGGTGATTTGCCTTTTCTACGGCGCTCGTCCTCACTCTCGATGCCATGCGCAATAGCATTGCGCAACAAGTGTTCAAACGGCGCAGTCATTTTTTCCAGCATGCTGCGATCCAGCTCCACTTCGCTGCCCTGCAATTCCAGATTAACTTTTTTTCCCAGCTCCCGGCTGGTTTGCCGCACCACTCGATACAGGCGCTCACTGATGGCGGAGAAAGGCACCATGCGTATGGTCATCAAGCGCTGCTGCAATTCGCGGTTAAGATGGGCTTGTGTAGACAGTGCCGCGGTCGTTTCGTCGAGATTTTTAAGTAATGATTGCTGTACGGTTTGCACGTCATGCACACTTTCCGTCATGGATCGGGTCAGATCCTGAAAATGCGTGAAGCGGTCGAACTCCAGCGGATCAAATTTTTCTGCGGTCTCTTGCGACAACGAGGCATGTGCCTGCATTTGCCCTTCTGCCTGAATTTCAATTTCGCGCAATTGTTTACGCAAGCGTTCTATGCTGCTGGTCAACTCCAGCAAACCGGTCTTGAAAGCGCGCATTTCAACTTCTGCGCGTGACCGCGCGACGCTGATTTCCCCCGCTTCGTTAACCATGGAATCAACCACGTCGGAACGCACCCGCAAGATGGCCGCGGGTAATACCCGCTCCACTCCCAACTCAGGCTCAGGCTGTGCTGTGATAGGCTCCAACAACGGCTGGCCCAGTAACTGGCTGGGCGCTTCTGGTACCAAAGATTTGGTTACAGCTTTTGCAGCCGCAACGGCAGCACCGGATATGCCTTGTCGCAATCGTTCCAGCGCATTGCCGACGCGGTCGAAATAATTTTCCAGCCCTTCCCAATAAGGCCCATCATGCGGGGTTGCGGTTTGCACCACATGTTCTTCCATACGATGCACCAACTCACCCAGCCTCATGGCACCAACCATGCGTGCCCCGCCTTTCAGGGTGTGCAGCCCGCGTTGCAGGGTATGGCTGAACTCCGCTTCGCCCGGCTGTTCTTTCCAGGCGCGTAAATTACCGCCAATTTGCAGATAAAGATCCTGCGCCTCTTCCAGATAAATAGGCAGCAAGTCTTCGTCTATATCGTCCTGCACTACACGCGCCTCTACCACAGGCGACGAAGGACGAGGAGCCTCGGTCACTGGCGGCGCAGGCGGTTGCGCTATCGGTTCAATTACCGGGGGCGGCTCAATAGGTTGTTGTACAGGCGGCACAGGACTGGCAACTGGCTCCACTGCAATAGCCTGTGGCGCTGTAACCACAGGCGTATCGAGCGGTACTTCGGCAGGAGGGCTGGTCGATTCAGGCGGCGCGATCTTATCTTCGTGTAACTGACTAATCAATTCTGGCTGCGCTTTTACTTCCTGCAGATTGCTGATGGCCTGGCCCATCTCGCGCAGCGCAGTAATTGTTTTTTCCAGCAAAACCAACTGCGCGGTATCCAGTGCAAAAGGTCGATCTATGCGTGCTTCCAACCATAATTCCAGCGCCAAGGCGAGATCGGCCACTTGCCCAAACCCCATGGTACGGTTGACTCCAGCCAAGGTGTGCGCAGCACGCATGAAATCATATTCAATGGTGGGAGGACGGCTGACCCGCAACGCGACCAGCTGCTGCTCTAAAGCGGCCACATGCTGCGCTGCTTCTTCGGTTGAGATACTGAAGAGCGTGGGCGATATGCTCACTGCCTCACTGAGCACAACCTCTGGCTCGGCTACAACTGGTGGAGCAGGTACTATGATGGGTTCAGCTATTGTAGGCGCGGGAACAGGTTCGGGCGTAGGCAATGGAGCTGGCTCTGGGGCTGGCTCTGGCATCAGGGTTGACTGCAGGGCTGGTATGGATTCCACCACCACTGGCGCAGCTGACACAACAGGAGCAGTGGTGGGTAAGGCATCATTCCCGTTTTCAATTTGCTGTGCCATTGCCAGCAATGCGGTGTAATCCAGGATGGGGATTTCATCTTTTTCCAGTTTGTCTATCCAAGCCTGAAATAAACGGCCAGCATCTCCGATAAATTTCAGCAGCCCGGGGCTGGCGGGTTTATTGGCTTCCAGCCATTTGTTCATTGCTCGTTCCGTAGCCCAACCCACCTCACCCAACTCGGTCAAGCCGACCATGCGGCTGCTACCTTTGAGCGTATGGAAACCGCGCCGGATGGTGACCAAGGGTTCGCGGCTGTCTACATGCAGCTGGCTGATTTCCAGATTGGTGCGCAATATTTCCAGTACTTCCTGTGCTTCCTCCAGAAACACTGCTTTCAAGTCTTCATCTTCCCATCCTGCAGGCGATGCCGATGCAGAAGGTGGCGGAGCAGGCGCGATGGTCGGGGTGGGAGCCGGAATGGGAGCGGACACAGGAGCCGTCGCAGGAGCCGTCGCAG
This sequence comes from Gallionellaceae bacterium, assembly GCA_030646595.1. Taxonomy (GTDB): domain Bacteria; phylum Pseudomonadota; class Gammaproteobacteria; order Burkholderiales; family Gallionellaceae; genus Nitrotoga. Next base: position 10,680 of record JAUSKS010000248.1, read on the forward strand.
GTGCAGCAGGCGCAATAGCGGGCGCACTGGCAACAGCAGGGGCAGGGGCCGCAGGCCGAATAGTTGGTTGTTGTGCCTGTTTGATTCCTTGCAGCGCTAACTCCAGCGGAGTCACATCCGGTTTCTGACCATGCGCCAAATTCTGCACATAGGACTGCAAGGCGCTAAGCGCAGTAGCCACCGCACGCATATCAGCCGGTTTGGGCGGAGTAGTGCCTGCCGCATATTGCTCGGTGGTTTGTTGCAAGACATGCAGCAATCGTTCGGCTTGTTCCAACGACAACAGATGCATCGCGGCAAAGACCTGATGCAGCAATTGCCCCATGCCTATTACTTCCTCACGCTTGCCGGGATCATTAAAGAAAGTATTGAGCACCTGCTCCACATGCTGCAAATTACCCAGCATTTCGGTGGTCAGCGGGAGCATTATTTTTCGCTCTTCCATTTGCGAATGCAGCGCAATTACTTCAAAGAATTTGTCTTCGTCTTCGGGTGCGCGCATGAGATTAGCCTGCAAGCGCTGCCCGAGGATGCGTGCCTGCTCATGGAAACTATTGCCGAGGTGGCTGTATTGATCAATGCCGCTGTCCAGCAACAGCAAAGCCATGGCCATATCTTCAGCTACCCGTTGCGCACTTTCTGGCTCCTCAGTATGGGCGGCCACGGTATGAATCTGGCTACACAGAAACTGCAAGGTATTACGGTCCAGCCCCTCTGCCAAAGTATGCAGTTGTCCGGATTGTTCATGGAAAGTTTTACGCGCCTGGGCATCTTCGCTTTGTGTGCATTTTTCCCAGGTTTCCCGCGCCATATTCAATTGTGCCCGCATCTGTTCCAGCACTTGCGCAACTGCACTGGCGGGTAGAGGTGGCTCTTCAGGAAGATAGGCATCCAGCGCGTAAGTCTGCTTGATGTTATCCACCATTTCGCTCACGGCATGGCTACGGGCCAGCAGGTATAACATTTCACAAGTAGTCGCAAAAGCATCCGGCTGATTGCCTTCCAACAGCGCTTTCATTTGCTTGTCTATGCGGCTGAATACGCCTTTGGCATTCAGCTCTGGAGGTAAACCATCGAACACCAGGCAATCCAGCAAGCCAGCAGCTATCCACCAGAAAGCCCGGCGCGAGTCCGGCGGCACACAGGCCATGACAGCTACCACTGCGGTGCGCATGCCCTGCAGCGCTTCTACCGGGTTATCCTGGCGTAGCCATTTCAATAAACACTGCTGGAATTGGCTACGCGCAGCTTTAAGGCGCGCTGCCGCATCTGTGGCCATCGGGGTATTCAATATGGCCGGTGGTAGTTCAACATTCAGGTCAGGAAAAAACAGGTCTACTTCAAATGACATTTCCATACCGCGCGCTTGCTGCAATTCCTGGTATGGAGAGAACAGGCGCAAGCTAGCATTGCTGGCACCGTCTACCAGCGCATCAAGATAATGATTAAGGGCAGCCAGTGCGCGCTGAATAATATCCAGTTGCGCAGCAACCGGAGGAAAAGTGCCAGAGGCATATTCCTGCAGCAGCTTTTCGATTTCGCCACAATAAGCAGCTACGCCATCCAGCTCCACCATGCGCAACACACCGGCTATACGGTGCAGTTCGGTGCGGGCTTTTTCCAGGGCCTGGACATCGGCAGGTTGCGCAAAATACAGATCCAAGTCATGGCTGACCTGCTCTATCGAGCTGGCCAAGCCCGGTCTTACCGAGAGCAGCGGCAACGAATTGAATTGCGCAGGATGGCTCATAGCTCGATCAGCAGCCCGTTTCCAGAATTATAATTTGAAACCTGAGACAGAAGCTTTCAAGCCTGCTGTCAGTTCCGCTACCTCAGCCACCGAAGCCGCAGTGCGCTGAGTACCTTCTGTTGTTTGCTCAGTAATACGCAAGATGTCCGTCATCGTGGTGGCTACCTCACGCGCCATATCAGTTTGTACTTGCGTAGACACCGAAATGCTACCGATCAGGTCGGCCAATTCACGCGACACCTGTTCAATTTCACGCAACGATTGCCCCGCTACATTCGACAGATTTGCTCCTTCCACCACACCATTGGTGCTTCTTTCCATCGCTGCTACAGCGTCTTGCGTATCGCCCTGTATGGTTCTGACCAGTGTGCTGATTTGCTTGGTCGCTTCGCCGGAACGTTCTGCCAGACGCTGCACCTCCGCCGCTACCACCGAGAAACCTCGTCCGGCTTCACCCGCAGAGGCTGCCTGGATAGCAGCATTAAGCGCCAACACGTTGGTTTGTTAGGTAATGTCGGAAATCAAATCCACGATTTCACCAATCTCTTGCGAGCTTTCCCCCAGACGTTTAATGCGCTTGGAAGTTTCCTGGATTTGTTCCCGAATCTCATCCATGCCGATAATGGTATTTTGTACCGCCTGCGCACCTTCCACAGTCACTTCTAATGTACGCCGCGCAACTTGCAAGGATTGTGCAGCGCTGGCATCTACTTCCTGTATGGATTTGGTAATAAGTCCCACCGCTTCGCCGGCAAAACGGATTTCATCCGATTGTTTTCCGGCCGCTTCCAGCAGGCCTTTGGAAATAACTTCCGCAGCGCCCGCTGCCTGCGTTACTTGCTCAGACACCGTGGTAATACCGGAAACTAATTTACGCAGCTCATCCGTGGTGTAATTGACTGAATCGGCAATGGCACCCGTTACATCTTCCGACACCGTGACTTTGACGGTCAGGTCACCATCCGCCAGGTCACCCATCTCATTCATCAGGCGCAATATCGCATCCTGATTGCGGCGATTGCTACGCTCGGCTTCCTGCGCACGGCGGGTAGAGTCTTCCAGATAAACCTTGCTTAACAACAGCAGCAATAGCACTACCATGATGCCGGAGCCAGCCATGAGATAGCTGCTAATCCGATTGGACAAGCTGGCCTGGTAAGCGTCTGTTAGTTTTTGCGAATACTCAAGCAGTTGTTCACTGTCAGTAAAAATGGCCCGGCCCGCCCGTTTGGCACTGAGCAGGTTTTGCGCATTGCCGATAATGGCTTCCGCAGAAACACGATAGCCATCGAACAAATCACGAATGCTGGTTACCAAGGCGTCACCCGCCGGGAAAGTTGCCAGCACTTCGCCAGCCTCTATGGTATCCAAACCCAAGGCGCTCACCTGTTCGGCACTGACTTCTCCCAGCATGGCGGTGGCATCTTTGGACATACGCTCGATCAACAGGCTAAAGCGTATTGCCCGCTCTTTTTGTGCTCCATCAGTACGCGCCACCAGTTGTTGTGTCAGATTACGCAGCTCATGGCTGGAGGCATCCATCGCCGCAATAGCCCGACTCAGTGTAACCAAGCCCGGACGTCCGCCTTCCAAAGTCACGGCATCTGCCAGGGTTTTATTGGCTCGTGCCGTCAATTCATTCAATGCCAGTCGTGATCTACCACTGGTAGCGGGTAAACTGCTATCCCCTTTGTCCAGCAAATCCAGAATGGCAATCTCCGCTTCACGGCTTTTGGTTAATTCCTCAAATGCCAGATAATCACCTGACAGACTGCGTTCTGCCGCCTTGGCCATGCGTTGCGATAACATTAACAGCTTGGAAGATTCCACCACATAGCGGGTACCGTGAGCAGCAGCACGATTGTCCAGATACGCCGCGACCACCGCTAACAAGAGAAAGGTTATTAGTGCCCCCCCCAACAGCTGCAATTGTTTGCCTATGGGCAAACGGCTGATGAACGGGATGTTAAAAGTGCCTTCACGGGCGAATGACTTTCCGATTGCATCGGGCTGTTTAGCTGAAGGGGGTTTGAATGCCATATGCTTTCCTTAAAGGTTAACAGCTTGTCCGTAATGCAATGTCATTACGGACAATATTTTAAATGCCTATTTGTAAAAAATCCGGCTGCTGCAACAATTGCGCTACGTCCAGTTTGCGCCATACTTGTCCCTGCTCATCCTGGTAGCGCGCCTCGCCTTCCTTGTTTTCATACTGCCAGCTACGCGTATCCCGCAGGCCCAATACCCGTGTTACCAGCAGACCCACATTGCAGGCAAATTTCTGGCTTACCAGCAGCACTCGGCTTTGTCCGGCATTCAGCGTTTCGCCTCGCCCCATGAATGCAGCCAAATCAGAAATGCTGTACAAATTGCCTCGCACATTCGCTACGCCATAATGCCATGGCTGAGTAAGCGGTATCGGCGTAACTGACGGCACCGCCAGGACTTCATTAATATCCTGCATCTCCACCACCCAGTAATCCGGCCCCACTTGTATACCGAGCGTGGATATACGATCCCCTGCAATTTCTTTTTGTTGAATGCGATCAATTATATTCTGCTGAAATTCGCGCAGACTAAAACGCCGGGCCATGTTATCCCAGCGCCGCTATCTTGCTAAGCAGCTCGGCGGCATCCACCGGCTTAACCACATAATCCTTGGCTCCTTGCCGCATACCCCAAACCTTGTCGGTTTCCTGGCCCTTGGTGGTGCACAGTATCACCGGGATATGTTGGGTCGCCGCGTCTTTGGTAATGGCGCGCGTTGCCTGGAAGCCATTCAGCCCGGGCATGACTACATCCATTACGATCAAATCAGGCAGATCCAATTTAGCTTTGGCCACGCCTGCTTCACCATCCTCT
>JAUSKS010000253.1 GCA_030646595.1 Gallionellaceae bacterium
AATATTGGGAAGATAAAACATGAACACAGCACTACGCGTTTCTCTCTCTCCCGGACAAAAGCGCCATGCTGTAGCTATCGCTCCGTTGCCGTTACTGGCAACCGGTGGTGCGGCGGTCATTCTGGGCGAGTCGTCATCTGATAACGGACAGATCGTGCCCTTGGCACCTGCTGCGCACACCCTGTTTGGGCCGCGCGGTGCCTGCATCGCAGCCGACGGCAGTCTGTGGGTATCCGACACTGGCCATCATCGCTTGCTCGGCTGGCCTACTTTGCCTGATGAAGACAACGCCCCTGCACAAATTTTAATCGGCCAGCCAACCTTTGCACATGAAGGGCGCAATGCCCCATCCGCCAACAAGAGTGGTGAGCCGGGTGCCGCCACGCTCAACGTACCGGCGGGCATGACCGCCTGCGGTACCGGGATCGCGCTGGCGGACGGCTGGAATCATCGTGTGCTGATCTGGCATCAGCCACCGCGCTATCATAACCAGCCCGCCGACCTGGTGCTCGGGCAAGCGGACTTTCACTCGGTCGCAGGTAATCGCGGCAGTGACCAGCCACGCGCCGACACCTTGTTCTGGCCGTATGGTGTGGCCTGGGATGGCGCGCGGCTGTGGGTCGCCGACAGCGGCAACCGGCGCGTGCTGGTGTGGAACGGATTGCCGACCCACAACGGGCAAGCGGCCGATCTGGTGCTCGGTCAGCGCAGCTTCGATAACCGCGACGAGAACGCGGGCGCTACACCCGATGCCAGCAGCATGCGCTGGCCGCACAGCATCGCCTTTCTGGATGGCAAGGTGTGTGTGGCGGATGCGGGCAACAACCGGGTCATGGTATGGCGGCAGACGCCCACAATGAACGGGCAGCCCTGCGATGACCTGCTAGGTCAAGCCAAATCGGCTGGGGTGGATCACAACCAGGGCGACTACTGGCCGACTGCCGCCGCGCTCAATATGCCTTATGCCATCACGACTATCGGCTCCTGGTTGGTGGTCGCCGATACCGCTACTTCGCGGCTGCTGGCATGGCATGCCGACAGCATCACTGGCAGCGGTGCGGCGGCACAACGACTCGCCGCCCAGCCCGATTGGGAAGCCAAGGGCGACAATCGCTGGCTGGCTGCGGCGCGCGATAGTTTGTGCTGGCCGTTCGGTCTGTGCAGCAGTGCGGACTATGCGGTCATCGCCGACGCGGGTAATAATCGGGTGATGTTGTGGCGCTGGAGTGCGGAGGTGAGCGCGTGAATGTGCCGTATCGTAGGGCGGGCCATGTCTCCTATCAAAGCGGCCCGCCTGAAACCCCTCCCCCTTCAAGGGGGAGGCTGGGAGGGGGATGGGTTCTAGGCGAAGCAACCCATCCCCACCGAACCCACCCCCATCCTAACCTTCCCCTTGAAGGGGAAGGGACGATCGCCCCTCCCCTTTCAAGGGGGAGGTTGGGAGGGGGATGGGTTGATTCACCTCCCCTTGAAGGGGAGGGAATGTGGCGTATCTCTGTATGAGTGATACTACTCTGGTTGAGCAGATATCCGGCGAACGTATCCGTGTGCGCGGCACAGTGCAAGGCGTCGGCTTCCGTCCCACGGTGTGGCGCATCGCGCAGGAGTTGAGTTTGCGTGGCCAGGTTGCTAACGATAGTCAGGGTGTGCTGATCGAAGTGTGGGGCGAGGCTGTGGAGGTGGATGAATTTGTCCGACGCATCCAGCGCGAAGCGCCACCGCTGGCCCGCATCGAGAGCATCGAACGCAGTGCCATGCAAGAGGATTATGCACCGACCGGCTTTCGTATTGAGACCAGCAGTACACAAGCACATGTCGCCCCCACTCATGTAGCACCCGATGCCGCCACCTGCCCGGCCTGTGTGGCGGAAATTTTTGATCCATTCGGACGCCGTTTCCGCTACCCCTTCACCAACTGCACCCATTGCGGCCCGCGTTTGAGCATCATCCAGCGCATCCCTTACGATCGCGCCAACACCAGCATGGCGGCGTTTCCCCTATGTGCGGCGTGTGCTGCCGAATATAACAATCCGGCTGACCGCCGTTTTCATGCCGAGCCGATAGCCTGCTATGTATGCGGGCCACAGCTGGTGCTGAGTCGCGCCGATGGGCGAGCGATGGCGCTGGAGGCGCTCACTTTTCTGGACGATGCGGATGGTGTGTGTAGCTTGCTGCAGCGTGGCCATATCGTGGCCATACAAGGACTGGGCGGTTATCAGTTGGCGTGTGATGCGACCAATGAAAAAACGGTGGCACAACTGCGCGCCAGTAAACAGCGCGAGCGCAAACCGTTTGCGTTAATGGCGCGCAATCTCGATGTGGTGCGCCGCTATTGTCAGGTAAGCGTAGCCGAGGCCGCGCTGCTGGCCAGCTCCGCCGCACCCATCGTTTTGCTAGATCGCGTAGGTCGGGCTTTAGCCCGACAGGTCGGGTTGTACCCGCAAGGGGTAGGCCGTAGCCGTAAGGGGGCTGAAGCCCCAACGCATACGCTCAAACCCGACCTACAGTCTGCGGGCGAGTCGGCCATCGCCGATCAAGTCGCGCCGGGAGTAAACACGCTCGGCTTCATGTTACCTAATACCCCCATGCACCACCTGATACTCAAGCGCATGGATAGACCCATCGTGTTGACCAGCGGCAATTTGTGCGACGAGCCGCAGGTCATCACGCCTGCGGATGCGCGGCAGCGGCTGGCGCGGATTGCCGAGTATTTCCTGGAACACAACCGTGCTATTGAACGCCGCGTGGACGATTCAGTGGTGCGTGTCGTTGCTACAAAAACACAAATCATCCGTCGCGCGCGCGGCTATGCCCCAGCACCGCTGGAGCTACCGCCGGGTTTCGAACATGCGCCGCGTGTGCTGGCCTACGGCAGCGAATTAAAAAATACCTTCTGTTTACTGCGCGGTGGCGAGGCGATACTGTCTCCGCATATCGGTGATCTACAGGATGCGCTGACCCGCGCCGATTACCTGAAAGCGCTCACCGATTTCCGCAATTTCTACGATTTTGATCCGCAGGCATTGGCGTGCGATATGCACCCGGAATACGCTTCGACCAAACAAGCGCACACCGAGGCTGAAGCAACTGCCTTACCGCTTATCACCAGCCAACACCACCACGCGCACATCGCGGCCTGCCTGGCTGATAATAATGTGCCGCTACAGACCGCTCCGGTACTCGGCGTGGCGCTGGATGGGCTGGGCTACGGCGCGGACGGCACATTGTGGGGCGGCGAATTTTTGCTCGCCGATTATGTCGGCTATCAGCGCCTCGGCACATTCAAACCGGTGGCCATGTTGGGCGGCGACGCGGCGGCGCGCGAACCGTGGCGCAACACTTACGCGCACCTGATGGCCGAAATGGGTTGGGCAGATTTCGCCATGAACTACGCCGACCTCGATTTGTATCGCAGCCTGCAAGACAAACCGCGTGTACTGCTGGATGGCATGTTGCAGCGCGGCGTGAACGCGCCGCTGGCCAGTTCGTGTGGGCGCTTATTTGACGCCGTCGCGGCGGCAGTGGGCCTGGCGCGCGAACATGCCAGCTACGAAGGGCAAGGTGCCGTGGAACTGGAAGCTATTGTTGATCTGGACTGCCTGGAAAATGAGGACGCAGAACTCGACTATCCGTTCGCCATTCCGCGCCTGCACGGCAGCGGACTGCCCTACATCGAGCCGCTGGCCATGTGGCAGGCCTTGCTCGGTGATTTGATTTTGGCTACGCCGACCGGCGTGATGGCGGCGCGCTTCCACCGTGGATTGGCGAAAATCATCGTGCGCATGGTAGACAAACTTGCCACGCAACAAGGTGAAATTCACACGGTCGCATTATCCGGCGGCGTGTTTCAAAACCGAATTTTGTTGCAGCGCGTCCAAGCTGGTCTGGAAGCGAAAAATTTTACCGTACTGACCCATAGCCGAGTACCATGTAACGATGGCGGACTCGCTTTGGGTCAAGCCGTCATCGCGGCGGCACAACGGTTGCAGCCACTATAGGAGAATGTCATGTGTTTGGGAATTCCGGGACGTATCGTAGCTATCGCCCATGCTGAGCACAAGTTGGCTATGGTAGACGTGTGCGGTGTGCAGCGCCAAATCAATATCGCCTGCATCGTCAATGACGAGCATCCGGTGCAATCTTGTGTCGGTGATTGGGTGCTGGTGCATGTGGGCTTTGCCATGAGTCGCATCAACGAAGAAGAAGCGCGTTTGACGCTGGAGTTGCTCACCGAACTGGGCGAGGCGCAAGCCGAAATTGAGGCGATGCGCGAGTCGCAGCCGGTCTGACCGCGAATCAAATTATCATGTCAGCGAAATTGGAAGACCACACGCTCGCCGGACTCTATCCCTTTCTCAGCGGGACGCGTCAGGACGCGGGGCAACTGGATCTGGCCTTACTGGAATCGGTGCGGCAGAAAGTGGCTGAGAGCGTGGCGGTGAAGCAACGCTTTTTTGCCGACAATGCGGAAAAATTAATTGCCACCGCGCACGCCATAGCGGGCATATATCGCCACGGTGGGCGGCTATATACCATGGGCAATGGCGGCTCCAGTTGCGATGCGGCCCACATCGCGGTGGAGTTCCAACATCCGGTCACCGCAGGGCGACCGGCACTGCCGGTGATCAATCTGGCCAGTGATACCGCGATGATGTCGGCAGTCGGAAACGATGTTGGCTATAAGCATGTATTTTTGCGCCAGGTGAACGCTCATGTCGGTAAAGGCGACGGCGTAATTGGTATTTCTACTTCGGGCAATTCGGAAAATTTACTGGCTGCTTTTAGCGCGGCCAAGCAGCGCGGTGCCGTTACCATCGCGCTGAGTGGCGGGGATGGCGGCAAGATGTTCGGCCATGCAGATGTGGATCACTGCCTGGTCGCAGCCTCCGACAGCATCCATCGCGTACAGGAAACCCATGTCGCGATTTATCATGTTCTGTGGGATTTGACCCATACCTTGCTCGCTGATGATCGCGGCTCGGTTGCCGGGAAGGAGAATTAAACATGCGCTTTGCCGATGAATTCCGCGACCCCGAAAAGGCGCGCACTTTAATTGCCGAAATCGAGCGGCTGGTCGTGCCGCTTTCTGCCGCGCGCGGACGGCCATTGCAAATCATGGAAGTGTGCGGCGGGCACACCCACACTATTTTCCGTTACGGCCTGAAGACCATGTTGCCGGAAAAAACGCTGGAGTTTGTGCATGGCCCCGGCTGTCCGGTGTGTGTGCTGCCGATGGGGCGGGTGGACGATTGCGTGGCGCTGGCGCAGATACCCAATGTCATCTTTACCACTTTTGGCGATGCGATGCGCGTACCCGGTTCCAAGGGTAGCCTGCTGCAAGCCAAAGCGGGCGGCGCAGATGTGCGCATGGTGTATTCGCCGCTGGATGCGCTGGAACTGGCGCGCAAAAATCCGCAGCGCGAAGTGATTTTTTTCGCGCTCGGTTTCGAGACCACCATGCCCAGCACCGCGCTGACCGTGTTGCAGGCCAAGCGCGAAGGCATCCGAAATTTTTCGCTGTTCTGCAACCACATCACCATCATCCCCACCATCAAGGCCATACTCGATTCGCCGGAACTCACGCTGGACGGTTTTCTCGGCCCGGGACATGTCAGCATGGTGATCGGCAATCGTCCCTACGACTTCATCGCAAAGCGCTACGGCAAGCCCATCGTCATTGCCGGTTTCGAACCGCTGGACGTATTGCAATCGCTGTGGATGGTGCTCAAACAATTGAGCGAAGGGCGGTGCGAGGTGGAGAACCAGTATCAGCGCGTGGTGGCGGAAGGCGGCAACGCGCAGGCGTTGGCGGCGGTGGGCGAAGTATTCGAGCTGCGCGAATTTTTCGAGTGGCGCGGGCTAGGTTCCATAGACCATTCCGGTGTGCGCTTGCGCGCCGCGTTTGCCGAGTACGATGCCGAACGCAAATTCATCGTGCCCAATCTCAAAATCGCCGACCCAAAATCCTGCCAGTGCGGCGAGGTGTTGAAGGGCGTGATCAAACCGAATCAGTGCAAAGTGTTTGGCACGGCGTGTACGCCGGAAAAACCGTTAGGCTCGCTGATGGTGTCGTCTGAGGGCGCGTGTGCCGCGTACTATCAATATGGCCGCATCGAAATGAAACCACGCGGCGAAACAGAAAAGGTCACACCATGAAACTGGACGACCATCCCGGCAACATCCCACCACCCAGCGGCGTGGTGACCATGGCGCACGGCGGCGGCGGGCGCGCCATGCGCACCTTGATCGAACGCATCGTGCTGCCCGCTTTCAATAATCCGCTGCTGGCTCCGCTGGAAGATCAGGCGCGTGTGCCGCTGGCCGAACTGACGGCGCTGGGCGATAGATTGGCTTTCACCACCGACAGCTATGTGGTCACGCCGCTCACCTTTCCCGGCGGCGACATCGGCAAGCTGGCGGTGTGCGGCACGGTAAACGATCTCGCCATGTCCGGCGCGCGACCGCTCTACCTGACCTGCGGCCTGGTGATAGAAGAAGGTTTGGAAATGGCACAGTTGGCGCAACTGGTGCAAAGCATGGCGCACACCGCGCATGCGGCGGGGGTGGCCATTGTCACCGGCGACACCAAAGTGGTGGAACGCGGCGCGGCCGATAAATTATTCATCAACACCGCCGGCATCGGCGTGGTGGCGGCGGGCGTGAACATCTCGGCCACGCGCGCGCGTCCCGGCGACGCGGTGATCGTCAACGGCAGCTTGGGCGATCACGGTGTCGCCATTCTGCTGGCGCGCAACGAATTGGCGCTGGCGGCGGAAGTGCTGAGCGATTGCCAACCGCTGCATGAATTGGTGGCCGCCATGCTGGTGGCGTGTCCCGACATTCATTGTTTGCGCGATGCCACACGCGGCGGCGTGGCCACGGTGCTGAACGAATTCGCACTCAGTTCCAAAGTCGGCATACGCTTGCGCGAGGCGGACATCCCGGTCAACGAAGTGGTGCGCGGTGCGTGTGAGATTCTGGGACTTGATCCGCTGTATTTGGCCAACGAGGGTAAGCTGGTAGCAATCGTGCCGGGCGAAAGTGCGGATATGGTGCTGGCCGCCATGCGCGCGCATCCGGCTGGCCGCGAAGCCGCCATTGTTGGTACAGTGACCGCGGATCCGGTCGGTAGTGTGGTGCTATCAACCGCATTCGGTGGTTATCGCGTGGTGGATATGTTGGTCGGTGAACAGTTGCCGAGGATATGTTGAGTCCGGTAGCTTACTGCGTGGGCACACAAAACGTGCCCACCCTACCGATTGAGGGAGGTTTTTAATTGTGCATGAGCTTTCAATTACCCGCAGCATAGTCGCCATCGTCTGCGAACGCGCCATAAACCAGCAGGTGACGCGGGTGTGTTTGGAGATTGGCTGCCTGTCGGCGATACAGCCGGAGGCGGTGCGTTTTTGTTTTGATGTTTGCGCCAAGGGCACGGCGGCAGAAGGCGCGACGCTGGAGATTATGGAAATTCCCGGTCGCGGCAGTTGTAGCAAGTGTGGCGTGGAAGTAGCATTGACGGCGCTGGTCGGTCGGTGTCCGGTGTGCAATGGGGCACTGACACTGATTGCCGGTGAAGAAATGAAGATCAAGGAAATGGAGGTGGAATCATGTGCGTAACTTGCGGTTGTGGAAACACTGAAGAGGTCACACTTTCGTTGCACGAACACGATGACCAGGAGAAAAAAACCGGTCGGCTATACAAGCGCGCGCAGCCGCAAGAGCATGTCCACGCGGATGGCACACGCCACACGCATACGCATGACGACCATAGCCATGAACATGAGCACACGCATGCCGACGGAACGCGGCACTCGCATTCCCACCCAAGCGATCTGTCCGTTCCTGATACTCTGTCAGTACCGGGCAGAGACGCGCACACCATACAACTGGAAGCGCAAATACTGGGCAAAAACCAATTGCTGGCCGAACGCAATCGCGGCTGGTTGGCTGGTCGCGGTATTTTCGCGCTCAACCTGGTGAGCAGCCCGGGCGCGGGCAAAACCACGCTGCTGGAGCGCACTCTCGGCGACCTCAAAGCAGAAATCAAGATCGGCGTGGTCGAGGGCGATCAAGCTACCTCGAACGATGCGCAGCGTATTCGCGCCACCGGCGTACCCGCAGTGCAGATCAACACCGGCACCGGCTGCCATCTGGAAGCAGACATGCTGGAGCGTGCCTTGACTTTGCTCAAGCCGGAACAAAATTCGCTGTTGCTGATCGAGAACGTCGGCAACCTGGTCTGTCCGGCCTTGTTCGATCTGGGCGAAAAAGCGAAAGTGGTGATTTTTTCCGTGACCGAAGGCGAAGACAAACCGCTCAAATATCCGCACATGTTCAGCGCCGCATCAGTGCTGATCCTGAGCAAAATGGATCTGCTGCCGCATGTGCGTTTCGATGTTGATTTGGCCATCAAAAATGCATTGACGGTGAACCCGAAACTTAAAGTGTTCCAGCTTTCGTCCTATACCGGCGCGGGCATGGCGCAGTGGTACGACTGGCTGAAGAGCGAGCTCACCGTCTGCGCCGAGAGCGTGTCATGAGCACCTCTAAAAATCCAAACTCCGTCGCGATACGGCGTTGCTCACCCTTCGGGTACGAGAACCTCTCCGAGGCAAAAATTTTTAACGCTTACATATCATACATATGCGGCGCACTAAAAATTGTTTCGCGCCTTGTCTCGCTTAGGATTTTGAATTTTTAGAGGTACCCATATGACACTATTTACCATACTGGCGCTGGGTCTGATGTTCGGCATGTTGCATGCGCTGGAAGCCGACCATGTGGCGGCGGTATTCACTCTGGTGGCGCGCGAACGCAGCTTGCTTGGAACTTTGCGTCACGGCGTGGCGTGGGGCGTCGGTCACACTCTCACTTTGTTAGCATTCGGCGGGGTGGTGATGTTGGTCGGCACGTCCATCTCCGAGCAGACTGCGCACTGGCTGGAGGCGGCGGTCGGTGTCATGCTGGTGGGGCTGGGTGCCGATTTGCTCAGACGGCTGGCGCGTGACCGCATTCACTTTCACCGCCACCGCCATCGCTTCGGCGCAGTACACATCCACGCCCACTCGCACCGCGACGAACACGGCGCGCACAACCCCATGCAGCACCAACACTCTCATCGCCGCCTGCCGCGCCGCGCGATTGCAGTCGGCATGGTACATGGTTTGGCTGGCTCAGCAGCCATCGTGCTGCTGGCGCTGGATAAACTCGGATCACCGCTGTGGGGTGTCACCTACGTGTTGTTGTTCGGTGCCGGGTCTATCGTCGGCATGGCGCTGCTGTCATTGGTGATCGCGCTGCCGCTACGCGCTTCCGCCAAGCGGCTCACCACATTGCATCGCGGTGTGCAGGCCGTAATGGCGCTGGTTACGATAGGTCTGGGGATGCGCATCTTTTTGGTTAGTGTGAGTTAATCCTAAAAACCGCAGTTGCATGGTCATAATTATGCTCTGAGGCAAGCTAGCAACGGGTGTTCCCTCACCCCAACCCCTCTCCCAGAGGGAGAGGGGTTGGGGTGAGGGTTTGCACCATGGGATAAAAATTCAACTGCGTTTTTTAGGTTAATAACCCCACATCTTTTTATCAGGCGAAATAGCAAGGGGCATGATTATCGCGCCCCGCATTGTTCACGCGGCCAGTTTTAAGGCCGTCTGCGCCAACCGTTTGCCGAGCGCGATACATAATTTTTTCTCAGCTTCACTGATCGGTTGATCATGCGCCAACCCCGCGACATGGCTGGCCCCATAAGGTGTTCCGCCTTGCTGGGTGGTATTAATTTCTGGTTCGGAATAAGGCAGGCCGACAATGACCATGCCGTGATGCAGCAAGGGCAGCATCATGGACAGCAGTGTACTTTCCTGTCCGCCGTGCATGGAGCCGGTGGAGGTAAACAGGGCGGCAGGTTTGCCGACCAAGGTGTGTTGCACCCACAACGAGCTGGTACTGTCCCAGAAATATTTCATGGGCGCAGCCATATTACCAAAGCGGGTGGGGCTGCCCAGGGCAATGCCTATGCATTCTTGCAAGTCATGCAGCGTGGCGTAAGGCGCGCCTTCGTCCGGTATGCCCGGCGCCGTTGCTTCGCATACTGCGGATATCTTGGGTACGGTGCGTAGCCGGGCCTGTATGCCCGGTACTTGTTCTACGCCGCGCGCCACCAATTGCGCCATTTGGCGCACCGCACCATGCTGACTGTAATATAGCACCAGGATTTCTTTGTCGGGTATCATGTCTGCATTGTATCAAAACATAATGCCATGAAAAATTTGATGGACATTCTGGGCTTGCTGCGTTTTATCGTGCTCCGCTTCAGACAGGATCGTTGCGCACAGATGGCATCCAGCCTGACTTTCACCACGCTGTTGTCCTTGGTGCCGCTGCTTACCATAGCCCTTACCTTGTTTTCGGCGTTTCCGGTATTCGCAGAGTTTTCCGAGCAGATCAAGCAATTCATGCTGGCCAATATGCTGCCGGAAACCGGTGGGCGATTAATTTCGCGCTACGTTGAGCAGTTCGCCGAGAGTGCCGCCAAGCTGACTACAGTAGGCGTTGCGTTTCTGGCTGTGACTTCAATGCTGATGATGCGCACCATAGACAATGCCTTTAATACTATCTGGCGTGTGTCGCGTCCCCGTGCTTTGGTGCAGCGTATCCTGGTTTATTGGGCAGTATTGACGCTGGCCCCTTTGCTGATAGGCGGCAGCTTGTCGCTGACTTCCTGGCTGATCAGCATGTCCGCTGGTTATGCCAAACAAATTCCGGCATTCGGCATGACTTCACTGAAAGTGATTCCAGTGCTGTTAACCACCCTGGCTTTCAGTTTGTTATTCAGGATAGTGCCCAACCGTTATGTGCCCATGCGCCATGCCTTGTTCGGCGGAGCAGTGGCGGCGGTGGCGTTTGAATCCATGAACCGCGCGTTTGCTTTTTATATTTCCCACTTCCCCACGTATAAACTGGTGTATGGCGCATTCGCCAGTATTCCGATTTTCCTGCTGTGGATATATTTGTCCTGGCTGACCATCTTGTCCGGCGCATTGATTGCAGCATCGCTCTCCCATTGGCGCAGCCATTTCGTCAAGCAGATGATGCCAGCGACAGAAATTTATTATGCCTTGTGTGTTCTGAAAATGATGAATGATGGTTTGGCCAGCGCTACAGTGCAGAATTTACCCATGCTCTCGCGGCAATTGCATATTGGATTTGATACGCTGGAACAAATACTGGAAAAATTGGCGCAGGCCAATATCGTGCGCAAACTGGCAGGTAACGGCTGGGTGATGATACGGAGTGCAGAGCATGTGCAGATGACCGAGTTATATCGTCTGTTCGTATTTGATCCTTCCATTTTGGTGGCACAGGAAGATGGCACTGAAATTCGCTTATGGCTGGAAAAAATGGAACAGCGGGTGACAGATATGACTCGTGTTACATTGCGTGATGTACTGAGTGAAGCTGGCTAGCCGGGCATTCTTCACAGCATAGCTTGCTGGACATGCGCTTTTCGGCTTTAATGCGCTCCGGCTGTGATTTACTTGGGGGTAGAAGCATGAAGTTTTTTGAAAGTCTGTTTGAAGGCGCGCTGTGGAACAGCCGCTTTGTGATACTGGCAGCAGTGGTTGGCAGCTTGCTGGCCGGATTTGCAATTTTTTATATGGCCACGGTGGATGTGGTCAATCTGGTCATACACACGCTGCATTATGCCGATGCCAGCATGACTGATGAGGCGCGCAAGGCGCTGCACGACAGCACGGTATCGCATATCGTTGAAGTGGTGGACGGTTATTTGCTGGGCACGGTGATGCTGATTTTTGCGCTCGGTTTGTATGAGCTATTTATCAGCGACATTAATCAGGCGCATGGCAGCAAGGCCTCCAGCAAAATTCTGGTGATCAGCAATCTGGATGATTTGAAATCACGTCTGGCCAAAGTGATTTTGATGATCATGATCGTTACCTTGTTTGAAGAAGCGCTGAACATGACCATGAATACACCTATAGATTTGCTCTATCTTGGTGGCAGCATCGCCTTGATTGCGCTGGCACTGTATTTAACCCATATTGCCGAACATGGCACCAAGGGCTCTGCCGAGGAAGCGAAGGTGCACGACGGCAAAGCAGTTAAAGAGGAAGGGCGACATTGATGCGGGTGATGCGCGCACTGTTGGTCACCAGCTTGTTGCTGTTTGCACTGGCGGCAACAGCAGAAGAATTTACCTTGAAAGATACCACGGGCCACGAACATCATTTATCTGATTATCGCGGCAAGTGGGTGTTGGTAAATTTCTGGGCAACCTGGTGTGCGCCTTGTCTGGTTGAGATTCCCGATTTGATTGCGCTACATAAGGCGCATAAGGATAAAGACCTGGTGGTAATCGGCGTGGCACTGGATTATCCGTCAACCAAGGTGGTGCTGGATTTTGTCAAAGAACACGCCATTAACTATCCTATCGTGCTGGGTACTTATAAAATAGCCTCGCGCATCGGGGAAGTGGAAGGATTGCCCACCAGCTATCTATACAATCCGGCGGGCAAGCTGGTGAGTTATCAGACGGGCATCCTCACGCGGGAAAGCGTGGAAGAATATATCAGCAGAAAAAAATAGCATCAGTCCCGCAGCGCGGTAGCCTCGCCTGTGCGGCGCACTATTAATTCTGTATCTGATTTGGTTGACAGGGAGAGCCGGGTATTGGGTGCGGCCTCCCAATATTTGCGCCAGGCAGTGCGCACCAGATTGGGATATTCCGGTTTGCCCAGGCTGCCATTGTAGCGCCCCAGTGCACGGTAGAGGTCGCCCTTCTCGATGTCCAAATAATAGCGCAGGATGGTGCAGCCATAGCGCAGATTAGTGCGCAGATGAAACAGATTATCTTCGCGTGCGCCTATCTGTTTTACCCAGAAAGGCATCACTTGCATATAACCGCGAGCCTCTGCCTTCGACACCGCATATTTCCTGAAACCGCTTTCCACCTCAATCAAGCCCAGCACCATCAACGGATCCAGGCCGGCACGTTGGGCTTCGTAATACACACTCTTGATAAAGTCGGTGCGGTACGCAGCATCGGGTATGCGCTTTTCCAGCAGTCGCGGCATAGTATGCAGCCATATATCGGCTTCCTGCTGTGTGGTAAATACCGGTTCCGGTGCAGCTTGATCGGATACTGCGCGATGCAATACGCCGCGCACACTGGCTGATAAGGGTTGATAGGCTTGCGCGCCCCCTTGCGCGATAGAGGTAAACAGTAAACCTGCTGCTATCAACGGCAGTGTCACATAAAGCGCGGAATGGGTTAATCGCATAATTTGGATTGTATGATCTTAACAATATCAGCCAAAGAAATCTGTTGCGCTTCTGCATCCAGGCGGCCTTTGTATTCCACCATGCCCTCTTTTAAACCGCGCTCGCCAATCACGATACGATGCGGGACGCCTATCAGTTCCAGGTCGGCAAACATCACGCCGGGGCGTTCGTCGCGGTCATCCAATAGTACTTCGAGACCGTTTATGGCAGATAGTTCTGCATAAAGCTGCTCTGCCGCCTCGCGCACCGCCACATTTTTTTTCATGCCGATAGGCGCAATAGCAACATGAAACGGAGCCATGCTGGCGGGCAGGGTGATGCCGCGCTCGTCGTAATTCTGCTCGATGCCAGCAGCCACAATGCGCGATACGCCTATGCCATAACAACCCATTTCCATGAATTGAGTCTTGCCGTTTTCATCCAGGAAAGTGGCATTCAGTGCCTGTGAATATTTGCTGCGCAACTGGAATATGTGGCCAACCTCGATGCCGCGACACAACTCCAGCACACCTTTTCCGTCGGGGCTGGCATCCCCTGCGACTACGTTGCGGATATCGGCAATGACACCGGGTTCGGCCACATCACGAGCGAAATTTACGTTGATGAAATGGTAACCCGCTTCATTTGCACCACATACAAAATTACTCATACTGACCACAGCGCGATCAGCAATCACGCGCACTTGGCTGTTCACTGGTCCGATGTAACCGCCGCCACTGCCCATATTTTTCTGGATTTCATCGTCAGTCGCGAAACGAAAATTTCCTACATCGGCAATTTTGCTGAGCTTGATTTCATTCAGGCTGTGATCGCCGCGCAACAGCAACAGTACAAACGAGCCATCGGCGCTAATGATGGCGATGCTTTTAAGTATTTGTGGGGCTGACAGTTTGAGGAAGCTGGCCACATCCTCTATGGTTTTTTTGCCCGGGGTGGCAACTTTCTGCATCGCCTGTGTGACCGCTGCGCGCGGTATAGCAGGGGCGAGCGCTTCAGCCATTTCCACGTTGGCGGCATAATCAGAGGTGGGGCAAAAGGCCAGCGCATCTTCACCGGAATCCGCCAGCACATGAAACTCATGCGAGCCGCTGCCGCCAATTGCGCCGGTGTCAGCGGTGACCGCGCGGAACTTCAAATTCAAGCGCGTGAAAATACGGCTGTAGGTGTCATACATTACGCGGTAGGTTTGTTGCAAGCTATCGAAATTGGCATGAAAAGAATACGCGTCTTTCATCAGAAACTCGCGCGCGCGCATGACGCCGAAACGGGGACGGACTTCATCGCGGAATTTGGTTTGTATCTGATAAAAATTCACCGGCAACTGGCGATAGCTTTTTATTTCCCGGCGCGCAATGTCGGTGATGACTTCTTCATGCGTGGGACCAAAACAAAATAAATTATCATGGCGATCTTTTATTTTCAGCATCTGTGGGCCGAATACCTCCCAGCGGCCTGTCTCCTGCCACAGTTCGGCGGGCTGCACCGCAGGCATCAGCAACTCAATGCCGCCGCTTCGGTTCATCTCTTCCCGTACGATGGCTTCCACTTTGCGCAACACGCGCAAACCAAGCGGCATCCAGGTATACAAGCCACTGGCCAGTTTTTTGATATAGCCCGCACGTACCATTAACTGATGGCTGATCAATTCAGCTTCGGACGGAGCTTCTTTCAAGGTAGACAGAAAAAATTGTGAAACGCGCATGATGTTTTCGCCGGGTCAAAAAACGGATGGTGGATTTTACAGTGAACGAGGCTAGCCTGTGCGACCGATTATTATTGAGAAGGCTTTTCATCCGGCGGGAAATGTGAAAAAATCCAGCCATTGAAATTAATCGAACAGGTTGGTGAAATGATAGACCGCGATGGCTACCGCTCTAATGTCGGCATCATTCTCTCTAACGCCAAAAACCAGGTATTCTGGGGCAAGCGTATCCGGCAGGATTCCTGGCAATTTCCCCAGGGGGGCATACAGCAAGGTGAAACACCGGAACAGGCGATGTACCGCGAGTTGCAGGAAGAAATCGGTTTGTTGCCTGCCCATGTGCAGATACTGGGGCGTACCCGCGACTGGATGCGCTACGAAGTGCCACAGCATTGGGTAAAACGGGAATGGCGCGGCAGTTATAAAGGACAAAAACAGATCTGGTTTTTGCTGCGCCTGGTGGGACGTGATAGCGATGTCTCCCTGCGTGCTTCTGTCCATCCTGAATTTGATGCATGGCGCTGGAATGATTATTGGGTCGAGATGGAAAGCGTGATCGAATTCAAGCGCGAGGTTTATCGCATGGCATTGAATGAACTGGTCCGTTTCCTGCCGCCAGTCAAACCAAGGGGACATTATGAAGTGGAGCGCAGGGCATCAGCCCGGTAAACCCAAATGCGCGTAGAATGAGTATGCACTTTAACCTTGCACAGGAGGCAATATGAAACTCAAAGGAAGCAAAACTGAAGAGAATCTGAAAGCTGCATTTGCTGGAGAATCACAAGCCAACCGCCGTTATTTGTACTTCGCTGCCAAAGCTGATGTAGAAGGGCAGAACGACGTGTCAGCGGTGTTT